>JAHJJF010000133.1 GCA_018823135.1 Pseudomonadota bacterium | reverse complement strand
GACCTGTTGATTCAGCTCACGGCTATTGCCGACAGCGACGGGGTGACCGCGAACGACCTGGGCACCCCCAAGGATATCACCCCATCCTGCGGAGCAATCGATATCCGCTACGGCCGGGCCACGGCGATGAACGGTTTCGGTACGGACACTGAACCCATTAAGGTCCTGGTCTATACTGAGTATTACGATGGCACGGACTGGCTGCTTAACCCTCTGGACAGTTCCACTTCAATAACCTACTCGACCTCCACCACCGAAGTGTCAATTCTTTCTGAAACCCCGGCATCTCCTTTACCCGTCACTTCCGGCGTGGCAATTCTCACATTAACCCCTGATCCATCAACCGACCCCGGCGATCCAGGAGGCAGCGTAACCATTGCCTATACACTCCCGTTAAGTCCATGGCTTGAGCCCGATGCATTTCCCGGATTCCAGGCAGAGGCACTTTTCGGCATTTACCGCGGCAATGACCGGATCATCAACTGGCAGGAAATCGTCAGATAGTTGCAGATTGTTGATATTCCCGGTAAGTTCTTTGTAGAATCTCAAAGATGAATTACTCGCACAAATCAAAACACTTTTGAAAAGTCATCCGCAAATGTTGACGAACAACCTGCAGTTCATACGAAACCAAAAGGCCTTCACCATGATCGAACTTGTCATGGTGATACTGCTGATCGGTATTCTTTCAACGGTGGCCGTGGTCAAATGGCCAAGCGGCATGGAAGAACAGGCGGCAGTCGATGAATTCAAACGGGCCGTGCGTTATGCCCAGCACATTGCCATGACCCGGCAATACACGACTTTCGATGCTGCATGGTCGATAATCGTTGCCGGAAATCAATACACCATCCGCCGTGCCGACAACTCCGAAACCGCAACCGATCCCCTTGATGAGGCATATCCCAAAAAACTGGTTGGGGATATTTCCATCACAGCAGGGTCAGTAGCTTTCAACGCCCTGGGAGAACCGATCAACGCCCTTGACGGAGCACTGCTTGGCGTAACAATATTTTCTATAGGAACACCACCGATAACCGTGACAATCTATCCGGAAACAGGCTATGTGGAATAACACAAGGCAGAAGGCAGAAGGCAGAAGGCAGAAGGCAGAAGGCAGAAGGCAGAAGGCAGAAAAAGATATATTTTCAAAATACCTTGTCAATTGAATTATTTTGCCATGAATAACTCGATGAAATCAACCAGGAAAACACCAGAGTCGGCAAACAGGACTCATGCATTTCCACGCCCTGAATTGAAGCTTCGATTCTCCGGCCCGGGCTTTACCCTTATTGAGATAATTATGACCATCGTCATTCTGGGTTCTGTTTCGCTGATCCTCATCCCTTTTTTCAAATCCATTGCCCACAGCCCGGATCCTCTTGTCCGCCAGAAGGCCGTATCGCTCGGCCAGGCGTTGATGGATGAAATTCTTTCAAAAAAATGGGACCAACTCACCCCGGTGGGAGGCGGCCCACTGGACACAGACGAAAGCACACGTGTGCCGGCAAATGGGTCTTCAACCCCTTTTGCCGCTCTTGGGACAGACGGAGAAGCATCCAGGGCCAACTGGAATGATGTTGACGATTATAACGGCCTTGATGAAACATCCGGTAACCTCAGGGACCAGAACGATAATCTCATTTCAATCTCCGGCTATACCCGTAAGGTATGGGTAGGCTATATTGCCAGCAACACCGACCCCATCGCCCCGTCAACCGCATTTCTCGGCGCCGGGGTTACCTCGGATACAAAACTGATCAAGGTCAAAGTTGAATCACCACTTGGTGAAGACTTTACTTATGTTGCAGTCTCCTGCAACCTGTGAAAATCATGATTCAACGCAAGAAAAAAAAACCGAACGGCTTCACCCTGATGGAACTGATCATGGTAATTGTACTCCTGGGAGTTATGGGGATGATGGGTTCGGAATTCATCAGTGAAATTTTCAGGGGATTCAAGGCAACGGATGCGCGGCTGGATATTTACGAGGAAGGCAAAACCGCCCTGGTCCGCATGGAACGGGAGCTGCATAATGCCATTCCCAATGCAATCAATCCAGCATCAGCAACAGACCTGCAATTCGGCTCCATTGACGAACAGGCGATGAGATGCACCGATACGGTGGCACCTCTTTGTGATCCGGGAGAATATGTTTTCGGACAATATTCCGACAATAACCCCGTAGGGAAAGCCTTTATCAGAGACCTGTCAATGGCCCTTGATTCGACAACAAATCCGATTATCTCTATTTACAATCGAAGCTGGGGTGATTTCAATGATATTCCTGCAGGATCCCAGCGACTCTATTCCGTTACAGGAAACTCCGGTCCTCGGAAAATGGATCTGATTCCTAACGTCAAGGCCGCATCCCCCAATAAGCGATTTTATGCAGTTGACCAGGCAGTCAGATACTTTTTGAGTGGAACCACCCTGTTACGTGAAACCGCGCCTGTTACGGTGGGTTCCAGTATCATTTTTGCAAACGGCGGCTACCCCCTTGCAAGAGAGGTTTCAAACCTCATTTTCGGGTATCAACCGGGGTCGCTCTCAAGAAACGCCATAGTGACAATAGATTTTACAATCTCAAGAAATGGTGAAGATGTCGATTTTCACAAAGAGGTACAGATCAGAAATGTCCCTTAAAAACTGCACAGACATCCTTTTCAGAAACAACCGGGGCATGGGTCTTATTGCCGTCATTTTTGTGGTGGTGGTTGTCTCTTTATTCGGCCTGGTAATCACCAGGCATGTTTCCACAGATTCTATTTCCTCGGGAGAGGATTACGTCTGGGCCCAGGGTCTTTACTCTGCCGAATCCGCCGCCCAGTTAAAAATTCTCTGCTATGACGGCGGCGGCATTTGGGCCGGTGCATGTGGCGGGTTTACCTTCCCAATTGTCAACGGTTACACGACAACAACCGGCGTCCCGCCAATCGACAGTCCCGGCGGCGTCAATAATCCATCGATTATCAATGTCCGCGCAAATTATCCGAACCTTGGCTTAAGCAGAGAGATAGAGATAAAATATATTTTATAATCAGATAGTTACCAACCAATACAATTATTCCCGGCAAACCTTCACCGACTTTTCAATACATTGGTTCTTTTATTAAAAAAGGTCATATGATTATTTACCGTTGACGCATAATTGTCATTGAGCCCCACTCCTCGTTCATGTCAGAACAAAAGGACAAAAGGCCCTATTTAACCTCCTGTTTTTCTTTGACATTATCCACTGGTATGCTATAAGTAATAAAATTGATTCCCCCTTATTACCGTGGCCTGAACTATCCACACTCTTAAAGGAGGTCCCCGGTGTCTCAGAAATCCCGCAATAAAGGTTTTACACTGCTTGAACTGGTAATCGTCATGATTATCCTCGGCATCCTTTCCGCTGTTGCAATACCGCATTATCTTGACATGCAGAAGGAAGCCAAATTTGCTGTAACTAAAGGAAAAATCTCGGCAATTCGGGGAGGAATTGAACTTGCCCACGCAAAAATACTGGTATCCGGAGTTAACACCGGGCCTGAAGGTGACAACCCGGACTGGCCTACATTGGAAGAAGTTCAGTTTAATGAGCTTCGACTTTCCACCCGCCCCGTATCGCTGCACAATTTAAAACTCGTTCGAACCGACCATTACTCTACTGAACAGAACAAAACATTACCCCCATGCATTCTTCCGGACATGACATCTGCCATGTCCCAGAACAGTTCTGCTGTTGCATACAAGAGTCTTGCTGATATCCAGACAGAAATCCGCCGCGGAGATGAATCAACCTGCTGGGCATATTACCCAGGAAATGAACGAAACGCCGATGGCAGAGTTGTCGGGGCTCTTTTCTATTTGAATGACGACCGATCCTTTACCGACAACATTGATGCAGCAGGGAAGCGTCCTTCCCAATGGTAAAAAATAATTCGAACAGCTTTAACGGCTCAATCGGTTCAAACAACTCAAACGGTTCAAACGGCTTAAGACGTGAGCAAACTTTTTAATACCCTTGAAAAAATAAGGAAAAACGAAACATATCATGTCTCGTCTGAATTAAAGATTGCCCCGGTATCACGTTCTTCGAAAAAAAGACGCACCATTGCCTTCATTGCTGTTTTCAGCGTCTTTGTTATTTCTGGAACGTATCTGTTTCTTTCACGGCAAACGTTACAAAACAGTTCTCCCAAATCAAAAGCGCCGCAGGACCAGACAACATCAAGCCCTGCAGAACAGAAAGTGATACTCTCATCACCCGCCTCAACAGTGCCGGAGACAATTCAATCTTCCCCGAAAAAATCGACAGATGAAACAGCCTCACTCAACAATCTGGGCGTTGACAGCATAAGAAGACAGAAACACTGGGACGGCATTTATTCCCTTCATGCGGCGGTTCAAGCCGATCCTCAAAGGATTGAGCCACTGATAAATCTTGGAATTGCACTTTCTGAACTTGGATTACATGGCCCCGCTGCAAAATATTTTTCCCAGGCCTACAATATTTCGCCTAAACACCCTGGACTTCAAAAAAACCTGGCGATTCTTTCAAACGCCGGATTACTTGATGCTTATAAAATTTTTTCAGGCAACCCGAAACTGAGAACGTATTAATCTGTTTTTTAAAAAGCCAATTGCGGTCTAACATCCTTTGATTATTGTAAGAAGCCAAAAAAGAAGATGAAATGAGATTCAGCCTCAGAAAAAAAAGACATCTCGCCCTTGTCGGGGATAGCTCGACTTCAATTCTTGCAGAGATTTTGAAGTCTGCCGGCGGCGTCCCTGGTGT
>JAHJJF010000132.1 GCA_018823135.1 Pseudomonadota bacterium | reverse complement strand
GAGCTTTACAAGGTAGGATCTCGCGGCTATACCGACAATTTTTATGAGGGCCCGCCCCAAACCGATGACATGCTCTATGATGGACCAAAAATCCAGCAGGCACATGCGCCGCTGGGTGTGGTGCGAAAAGCCGGGTCAGACCCGGTTATCGAAGCAAGAAACCCGATACGGCCGGGTGATATAATCGAATATCTAGGATCCGGACTGTCCAGTACGCAACATAGAATTCTCACACTGCGTGATCTTGAAGGAAATATACTTGAGCAGGCAAACCCTGGAAATCGGATCACCATGGAAATTGATCCTCCCGGTCCAGGCTGGGAAGAACATTCACTGCTGAGGAAAGGGGCCTGATCTGCGCCTGAACGCAAACGGCTCAGTCCATTCCGGGGAAGGAATGAACTGAGCCGCAAAACCATTTCTTGCTATGTCAGGATGGTGAAATCAGTTGACCTTGAATGTCGCCGGATAACGCTTTTCGGTTCCATCCACCAGACAGGCGGTCAATTTGAACATTTCCGGGTAATCCGTAGCTTCCAGGCCGCAATTCATTGTTTGAGCCTTTACATCATCAGTTGCACAAATCAAGCTTCCGCCGGCATAATAGAGGCGTAGCTGTTTAATGTCCTGAACCGCTACTGAATCATAATCCCAGTTGACTGTCACAGCACCATTAATGCTCGGCATGAACTGTTTCTGAGGGGCCTGATTGCCGCTTTTCACAAAACCAAGGGAGATCGCGCTCACCAGAACAACCAATACCAGTAATCCTCTCATTTTTACACCTCCAATAAATTTAAAAATGGCCTGCCACCGTTTGGGCGACAGGCCATTTTTCATATGCTCCGTCACCATTTCGGCAGCTCCTCTATCCCGTTTGTGGGGGACAGGTGGCTTTGCGTAATTCGGAAACCCGAATCTTGCCTTTTCGATGGTTTTTTTATTCACCCTTATTATACCAAAAGAACGCCCCTATTAAAACTATTTAGTTCATTCGCGCATATTATTTTATTGTTTGCCCTTCTGCGCTCAAAACACAGCTCGTCACTCTATTCTCTGACCATGAAATCCTCAAGAAAAAACAAGAAGTTATTCTTTTATTGCGCGATATCGCCCTTGTTCTCTCTGCTTGCATTAATTCCGCGGCATTGGTAAGTATTCATTGTCCCACAAAACGCCAACCCCTCTGAAAGGAACACTGGCCGGCGGAACTCAACCAAAGATTCAGCTTCGGTATCAGCTTTTCAGGTTCTTTTTATGATTGGTAACGCCTCGTTTCATTTTACTGCCCTTTTGCGGGCAGCAAAATGAGGCCCACGGCCGGGCGGGCGCCTGAGTACATTTTCAAAAAAAACCGAAACAGGGTGGTGGTTGTTATGCAAAAAGACAATAAAAGACAATGGATCCGCCTCAAAAAATCCGAGCCCGATCTTGGGATGATTCACTTTGTATTTCCTAAAGGCAAAAAACCAGCCGCCCTCACTATTGAGCCGCCCGCAAATACATATGCCGGTGTCCACAATTTATGCGAAGGGGGCCTCCTTCTTGAATCCCCGTCAAAATATGGAAAAGACACGATAATCATTCTGTCTTTATACGATTTTTCTGCAAACACCTGGACCACTGAAACAGCCTCTGTCCGCTGGAATAAAAAAGGATATAACAAAAAAGAATTTTTAATAGGCTTAAAATTCATCACCGGCAAGGCCGCGGAAACCTTTCAAGGCCGTATCGAATCACTCAACCTTGATGAGGCGGTATTCGACCTGTATTTTCTTTTGAACACCAAGCTCCTTCACTCCATTCCGAAACAGGCCTTCTGGTCCCTGCTCAATTGTCTGCGACCATGCCGCCTTGTTGCCGGAGAAAAGGTTATGTCCCAGGGAGAACCAGGAAAAAATCTTTATATTATCCAGGAAGGCTCCTGCGCTGTCAAAGTCGATAAGGACGGTGAAACTCACCAGGTCGCCTCGCTTAAAACAGGGGATGTTGTCGGGGAAATGGCAGTATTAACAGGAGAACCCCGTTATGCGGATGTTATTGCCGAAACCGACATCAAGCTCTGGAAACTCGGGAAAAAAGAATTTGAACAGGTCTCAACAGCCCATTCGGACCTGAAGGTTTTCTTTACGGAACTGGTCACCAGGCGCCTTGAAAATTCGCCGCATATTGCGGACCGAACAATCGGCAAATACATCATCAAACTGATGCTTGATCATGGTGCCTGGGGGATTGTCTATCAAGGAATCCACAGCACCTTAAATATGCCGGTGGCAATCAAAATGCTCAAGCACCAGATGGCCATGGATCCTGATTTTATGGAAAAATTCAAGGATGAAGCAAAAATAATCGCCCAGCTGAACCATCCCAACATCGTACAGGTTTACGATATTGAGGAACTCTATAAAACCCTGTTCATTGTCATGGAATACATGGAGGGCGAATCCCTTGAGACGCTCCTCCAACGCTCAGGCCATCTGCCACCCTGCATGGTCGTCGATTATCTGTACCAGGCCTGCTCAGGTCTTGCCTATGCCCACAACAAAGGAATCGTGCACCAGGACATCAAACCGGCAAACCTATTTATCCAGCCGGATAACACTGTCAAGATTCTCGATTTCGGACTCGCCTGTCCCATGGGCAATGAAAACCTTGACATGGAGGGAACAGTTTATTACATGGCTCCTGAACAGATTGAAGGTGAACCGGTGCAGGCATGCACTGATGTTTACTGTCTCGGGATAACCGCCTTTGAGATGATAACCGGCAAAAGACCCTATCCGGAGGATGATATTGTTAAACTGCTGGATCTTCATCTGGAACAGGATATTCCCGACCCTGCCAGCATGGTTGCCGATATACCGGAAGCTCTGCGAGCATTTATCCTTAAAGCCTGTCAGCGGGATGCAAAAAAGCGTTATCAGAGCATGGATGAAGCCATTAAACAACTTCTCCCCCTGTATCTGGAAACCAAAAAGGACCATGAGATAACGCCTCTAGAAAAGAAACGCATGGCAACTTTGTTTTTTTTCTATCAGGATGAGCAGCGGGGCACCTTGAACCGGCTGCTGGATGAATTCAGCTCCCGGGCCATGGACCTTGGCATCGGAGTAAAAGCCGCTGACTTTAAGGATCTTTGTTAAACAAATTTTAACCATTCAAACTTTACGGCCATTCCTCTGAATGGTTTTTGATAAATCTCGATGAAAACAATCGGTCTCTCCCATAAAGGCCTGGTCAGAAATGCGAACGAAGACCGGCTGCTGATAAAAGAATTTTCTCAAAACTCCGCACTCCTTGCCGTCTTCGACGGCCTTGGCGGCCAACCGGGGGGCGAACTTGCAGCGCAATTGGCCCAAGACGTTGTGGATACCTTTTCGCCAAGTCCCGGACAAGAACTCACATCACTAAACGATATTGTTCAACAGGCAAATGATGCCATACTTACTGAAGCCGACAAGAATTCGAAATTCGCCTATATGGGTTGCACGGTCATAACGGCGCTGATACGCGACTCTGAACTTTCCTGGGCGCATGTGGGCGACTGCAGGCTTTATTTATTCCGCGCCGGACGCCTTCAACAACTCACCGTTGACCAGAACATGGCACAGAGTTGTATAAATGATGGCAGCATGACCGTTGAGGAAGCCCATGCCTCAAAGATTCAGAACCTCCTTGATCAACACCTGGGACTGTATCAGATTGAACCGGAGATGAATTCAACCGAACTTTACGCCGGAGATATACTTCTCCTGGCCACGGACGGAGTACATAATGAAGTCAGTAACGAGACTTTGGAAAAAATTCTCCTGATGGCAAACCCCATTGAGATCAAAGCCCAAACAATAATAAATCAGGCCCTTGATCACGGCGGGAAGGATAACATTACCCTCGTTCTCGCTGAGATATAAACAAGACCTGCGGGGCGATTCAGCCCCGGAAAGAACAAAGTAAACGCTTTTTTTCACAACCAGACACATCAATAATCAGCTCTTCCGTAAAACCAAAGCTTTTCCTGAAATTCCGAACGTAATCGTTTTTTTCTCAAATGTGGTACGACAACCTTGCCGTTCGGTTCGAACACCCCCTTGGCCGGGGCATAAAAAAAGGCCGGGTCTGAAAATCAGACCCGGCCTTTAGTACTCTAGACTATTTAAAAATTACTTATTCAAATCATGTGCAATACCATGACAATCGCCGCATTTCGGGAATTTCTCCATCATCTTGGCGGGATGTGGCATGCCGTGACAATCCTGACATGCAGGAATAGTCTTATGCTTGGTTTTATGACATGTGGCGCAAAGGAGTTTCGAATGTTTGTACTCGCTTGCGACCAGCAGATTATAGGCATCCCCATGACATCCTGCGCAATTCTCCGATGCAACATCATCAGCATAGGTTACTGCAAGAGGCATATGCGGTTTATGACAGGAGAGGCAGTCGGTGTTGGTCTGCTTTGCCGTATGACCCGAATGGCAATGGAGACACTCAGGAATAAAGCCGTGCTTCTCACGGTGACATTTTGAACATGCCACTTCAAGGTGAGCGCTGGGGTACTGTTGCAATTGTCCCATCTGTTCCGTATGGCAGGTCAGACAAGGATCGGTCATATCATCCGTCAAAGAGATAAGCAACGGCGTATGGGGATTGCTATGGCAACCGAGACAACCGGTCAAGTCGAAATGCGGTGTTCCCTCATGACATTTACTGCACGCAGGGATAATGTCGGTGACCTTGGGAGGATGCCCCCCCTCATGACAATCAACACAGCTTACCTCGGTTTTATGCTTGCGGCCATCGCTGTTGATATCTGATGGTGCAGCATCATGACATTTGACACAATCATCAGCGGTCAACACAGCGGCTGAAACATTTTGTGCCAAAGCAAGGGACACAAATGCAGCCGCAACCACAAGAAGCCATGTAACCTTGTTTAATCTCTGTGTTTTTCCAGTCATACCTCCTCCTTTAATCAACATTTTAAAACGTTAAATTTTAATTCTCGTAAAAATTCGCCGCATAAACCTTTTACACCCGCACCAAAAGATTCAAACAGGTGCCAAGATACTTTGCGACATTTTACGAAAGCGTCAAATTGAAACCATCAAGGTTTAATTAATTTATAAATGGTACCTAGTTAGATAGTCTCGAACGCATCATCCAGTCCCAATAAATTCATTGGTTACGGGCTGCAATACCTTTCTGAAACGGGTTTTAGGAATTTTACGCTTCAGAAAATATTACAGGCCAAAATGAATTTGCCCTCAATCTGTAGTGTGAACAGCCTCTCTTGTCAACCAAAAACAAAAAAAAATACCGCCGCAAAGCCGCCGAAGAATACCTGTTATCTGATAATTTATTTATCGGTGCCGTTGATGGGTACAAGATTTATTACGGAAACATCATTATTTGTCCGCATCGCGAAAAGTCGCTCCGCCGACGTGACACGGTTTGTGCCTCTTTAATTTTACACGTCAGCAAGATGGGCTTCTAACTTTTTATGAACCTTTCAAATTTCATGGACCATGAAATCAACAGCTCTTAATCCCTCAGCCACCGCCGGATTTTGCACCGCCTTCGGCCTGCGCTGCAGAGGCTGCACTTCCCAGTATATGCGCCCTTGAAACTTTGACGCGGATATTGTCGGTAATTTCCAGGGTTACAACTGTGTCGGTAATCCCGGTTATTTCACCGTACAGCCCGCCGGTGGTTATAACGGCATCACCTTTTTTAAGATTTTTAAGAAACTCCTGATGTTTCTTTGCCTTTTTCTGCTGCGGCATGATGAGCAGAAAATAAAAAACCACAAAAATAAGAATAAATGGCAGCAATCCACCTAAAATCCCACCCGGCGCCCCGCCGGCTGCGGGTGCTGCTGCAAAAGCGATACCTGTCATGTCAACCTCCTGATAAAATTAATTAATGTCCCTAAGGCTCCTGAGGGGAACTCCTGAAACCCTGATTTAACACAAAATAAATACTGGTCTTTTCAAAAAATTACTCCGCCATATCATCCTGGCGCTTACTATAGAAATCCTTTCTGAATTCTTCAAAGCCATCCTTTTCGATTGCACCTCTGATCCCCCCCATAAGCCCGACAAAATAATGCAGATTATGGATAGTGTTCAAATGGGAGGCCAGAATCTCCTTGGACATATAGAGATGCCGCAGATATGCCCGGGAATAGTTCCGGCAGGTGTAACAATCGCAGGCAGCGTCCACCGGTTCACGATCATTATAAAAGCGAGCGTTTTTTATAACAAGCCTGCCTGTGGATGTAAAGAGCATTCCATTCCTGGCATTTCTTGTGGGCATGACGCAATCGAACATGTCCACTCCCCGGTATACCGCTTCCACAAGGTCTTCCGGCGTACCGACACCCATGAGATATCGGGGATAATCCTCGGGCAGAAGAACAGTGGTCTGCTCGGTGATATCCATCATTAAATCATGGGGTTCACCAACACTCAAGCCGCCAAGCGCATACCCGTCAAAGCCGATGTCGAGCAATTCGTCAACCGCCCGGGCTCGCAAATCCGGATACATCCCTCCCTGGACGATACCGAAAAGCAATTGCCCCTTTGTCTTCTGCGCCGATCTCGATCTTCTTGCCCAACGCCCTGTCAAGTCGGTGGCCAAAATCGTTTCATCCCTGGTTGCAGGAAAGGGAATGCATGTATCCAGGCACATCATGATGTCCGAGCCCAGCGCCTCCTGAATCTCCACCGCCTTTTCCGGACTCAAAAACAGGTCGTTGCCGTTAAGATGGGACTTGAAGGCCGCTCCCTCTTCGCTGATTTTTGCCAGGGCTCGAAGGCTGTAGATCTGAAAGCCGCCGCTGTCCGTGAGAATCGGCCGGTCCCAATTCATGAACTTATGAAGTCCGCCCAGAGACTGAATCAACTCATGGCCGGGGCGGATAAAGAGATGATAGGTGTTTGCCAGAATAATCTGTGCGCCAAGGTCCTTAAGGTTTTCCGGGGTAACGCCCTTTACCGTAGCCTGGGTTCCCACCGGCATGAAAACCGGGGTTTGAATCGTGCCGTGCATGGTTTTCAGTTCACCGCGCCGGGCCAATGATTTTGACGACTTCTTGTGAAGCGTAAAAGGCGAGGTCATTTCTCCCCCTGCCAGAGAGTCAGGAGCTGATCGATTCCATTTTGCGCCATTGCCGTTAACTGCCCAAATTGATCAATGGTAAAAGGCTGTCCTTCAGCG
>JAHJJF010000131.1 GCA_018823135.1 Pseudomonadota bacterium | reverse complement strand
TCTGAAGCCCGGGGAAAAAGCAAAAAAACGGGCCACGATATCATCTTAACGGCAAATCATAGAATGCCGAAATGGAAGCGGATGACGGATATAGCCGGCGCCAGCCTTGGCCTCATGATTTGTGCGCCTGTTTTTATGCTCATCGCCGGTTTCATCAAGACTGTATCGCCGGGGCCGGTTTTTTTCAAACAGCAGCGGATAGGATTTGGTGGAAAAACATTTACCTTTTTTAAATTCCGGACCATGAAGGTCAATGCCGACACCACGGCCCATCAGAAACTTCTTGCCGAGCTTATCAAGGACGACAATTCGCCTGGAAGTGCAGGCAAGCCCATGACCAAGCTTGATCACGATCCACAGATAATTCCTTGTGGTAATTTTTTACGTAAGAGCTGTATAGATGAGTTGCCCCAGCTTATCAACGTCCTTATCGGCGACATGAGTCTTATCGGGCCCCGGCCGCCCATACCCTATGAGGTTGATGAGTATGACCGCTGGCACAGGGCTCGACTCTCCACCATCCCCGGCATGACAGGGCTGTGGCAGATAAGCGGCAAGAATCGCCTCACCTTTAAGGAGATGGTCCGCCTGGACATCCGTTATCTCAGGAATCGGTCTTTGTGGCATGATATAAAGATCCTGTTGCTGACTCCTCGGGCCATAGTCTCGCAAATCAAGGAAATCCTTTAACAGATTCTTTTTATTCTCTTTTCTCTTTTGTTTTTATTTTTGGAAAGTAGTAAAGTGTTGGGGTGCACCCAGGCAGAAGGTCACTCCAATCTGTTCGGTCACCTGCAAAACGCATTCGGTTGATAAATTTTTATTAAAAACAGCAGATCCAAAGGGGAAGAAATGATTAATATTGCCATTGTTGGTTGTGGATACTGGGGTCCGAATATCATTCGTAACTTCAACTCACTCAAAGACTGCAAGGTCAAGACTATCTGCGATTTGAGCGAGGAGCGCCTGGCCCACATGAAAACCCTCTATCCGGCGGCTGAGACAACCAAAGATTACGAGCAATTGATCAACGATCCGGAAATCCATGCCATCGCCATAGCGACTCCGGTGCACGCCCATTTCAAGCTGGCTGAAAAAAGCCTCAATGCCGGCAAACATACCCTCATTGAAAAGCCCATGGCCGCGTCCGTTGCCGAGTGTGTAAAATTAAAAGCGCTTGCCGAAAAGAAAAAGCTTACCCTGATGGTCGGCCATACCTTTCTGTATTCCCAGCCGGTTCGGAGGATTAAGGAAATTATCAGCGGTGGTGATCTCGGCAAAACCCTTTATTATATCAGTGCCCGGCGGTTGAATCTGGGCCTGTTCCAGAAGGATATCAATGTGGCCTGGGATCTTGCGCCACATGATATTTCCATTATCCTGTATGTTATGGACGCAGTGCCCGTATCGGTCAATTGCCAGGGGAATGCCAATGTGAATGAGGGGATCGAAGATATTACCAACATGACGATTAATTTTGACAACAACCGCTTTGCCACCATCAAGAGCAGCTGGCTTGATCCCAATAAAATCAGGGAAATGACCTTTGTGGGCAGTAAGCGGATGCTTGTCTATAATGATCTGGAGCCCAATGAAAAAGTTAAGATCTATGACAAGCGTGTGGAGAAGCCTCCCCACTACGATACCTTTGGCGATTTTCAACATTCCTATCACTATGGCGACATGTATTCGCCGTATATCAAGCAGGATGAGCCGCTGAAAATTGAATGTCAGCATTTTCTGGATTGCATAAAATCCGGTGATATGCCACTGACAGGTGCCGCTGAAAGCCTTCGGGTTGTCCAGATTCTTGAGGCGGCTTCAGAGTCATTGAGAAACGGCGGGAATAAAGTAATGATTGAGAAGAAATACTAAGAAGATTCAAGAAGAAGAAAGTGAAGAATATTTTAAAGAGAATATCGAATATCGAATACTGAATGTCGAATGTTGAAGGGAAGAGGAGATTACGATCTTGAGGATCGGTTGATTGATTTTGCAGTTAGTATTATTCGAACTGCAGAATCTCGATCTGATTTTATTCATAAAATGAAAATTTCTCTCAAAGAATTGAGGGAAACGCAGAATAGAATAAAACTGCGGGATTAAATTTTTCCGGATATTGAATCTATAGCAGGATGAAGAATTATATAGGTAAATCAGTTCACTTCGACATTCGACATTCTGCGGTTCGATATTGTCCTCTAACAAAACATCGGACGATTGCAGGTCCTCTAACAAAACATCGGACGATTGCAGGTCCTCTAACAAAACATCGGACGATTGCAGGTCCTCTAACAAAACATCGGACGATTAAAACGATATTCGCATTTATCGTTCTTCGCGGTGCACAAAACGCGGTGAAACAGCCTTCTGATCCCCCGGGGAAACACCCGTCGCAATGAAACTGGAAATCATAAACCCCATTGATTATCCTGATTGGGATAAACTTTTATTAACAAATGAACACTATTCTTTCTTCCAGACTTCCTATTGGGCAAAGGTTTTGCATGATGCCTACGGTTATAAGCCCCTTTATTTTACGGCAATTGATAAAGGCAGATTAGCGGTTCTCGTGCCGATCATGGAAATAAAGAGTTTTCTCACCGGGAAAAGGGGTGTTTCGCTGCCTTTTACCGATTTCTGCGAACCGATGATTCCGCAGGGAGATGGTCGAGGGGTATGGGAGGCGCTTCAACAATACGGCAGAAAAGCCGGCTGGAAATACCTGGAAATCCGCGGTGGGGACGGTCTCTGCCAAACCAGTCAGCCCTCATCATGGTATTATGAACATGTCCTTGATCTTTCCATAGGGGCAGAAAAAGTTTTTTCACAATTTCGGGACAGTCATAAAAGAAATATCAAAAAGGCAAAAAAGGCCGGGGTTGAAGTTGATATTAGCGACACTGCCGAGGCCATGGATGAATTCTATCGTTTGCATTGTATGACACGGAAAATGCACGGGCTTCCGCCGCAGCCGTTTTCATTTTTTACAAATATTTACGATCATATCATTTCAAAAGGGCATGGCCTGTTTGTCAACGCCCGCTATAGGGGGCAGGTATGTGCAGCCTCTGTTTATTTCCATATAGGTGATAAAGCAATTTACAAATATGGCGCATCAGATTTTACATTCCAGGATCTCCGGCCGAACAACCTGGTCATGTGGAAGGCGCTTGAATGGTATTGTGAAAAGGGTTTCAG
>JAHJJF010000130.1 GCA_018823135.1 Pseudomonadota bacterium | reverse complement strand
GAAAAAAGTGTCATCCCCGGCTATGTCACCGGTGCCCATCTTTTTAATAAACAACTCCCTGTCCCCCTGGCGGTAAAGGATGTTGAGCTTGCCGCCATTAATAAAATAGAGACTGGAGTTTTCCTGGCCCTGCTGGAAAATAACGGTGTCGGCGGGACAATCCATGGGCTGCAGGGCAAAGTATAAAGCATTTTCTTCCTCTTTGGTGAGGGTCCTGTTGAGCTCCTCCCAGATGTTGAGGTGGGCCTCGTCGATGGATCCGCTCTTTGCTTCTTCAATGGCTTCGTTTGCCTTGATGATTTGGGATAAGGCCATGGAGTCAATATCATAGATTTTTCCGCGCAATTCTTCAGCCTTTGCGAAATTTTTCTTATTGGCATGCTTGATTACCAGGTCAAGCAGGAGGTTGAGGGCGGTATCCTTTTCCCCTTCCAGGACATACCGAAAAGCCTGTTCTTCCTGCTTTGATAAATCATCCATTGTTCGTCACCTTTTCCTTCATGAAATAAAATCAATTATTCTGTTCAATATAAGACTTCTTGGACGCAGAGTTCAACGTTTATTTCGCCTTTGACATTCAGGAGTTAGAGGGTAAAGCCCAATTTATTGGCCGGGATCATGGAAACAGCCTGTCAGGTTGACTTTGCCGGATATTTTTAAGCTACGACAAAATGAGTTTTTTTTAAAATCATCAAATATCCCGTGGATCCTTTTATGCCTGACTTGATGTTGGTGGATTTGTAGTGAATGTTGTGACTCGTCGGCTGCGGCAGGTTTAACCAGTGCCCCAAAAAGCGCGAACAGGTAAGTTTTTTTCTCTATCTTACTAAAATTTTTCATCTTTTTAATGTCAGTTTAATGGCGCATTCCACTATATGGGGGATAATATGGTGCTGTTTGCCACCAGATATTGTGTCTTTGCGATAACGTGTTCCCGAGACTCGCAAAAATCAAAAAAATCTTTTTTTTCTTGACACTTACGTGCTATGTCCAATATATAATAAGTCATTGTGGTGTAAAGTGGAGTAAAGAGGGGCTGGAGGGTTTGGCAGATGAGTGAAAGTGTTCTTAAGAGACCTGTAAATCATTTCCGTGGACGTTCGGATCACGCCCTTGATGGTAAGGGGCGGCTGAATATTGCCACCCGGTTCCGTGAGGTGTTGAACGTCCAGTACGATGAGCGGCTCATGATTACCCCCTGGAAGAACTGCCTGAAAGCCTATCCGGTGACTCAATGGGAAGCCATGGAGATGGCCCTGCGCGCTGAGGGCAAGAAGCAGCCGGCGATGATAAATCTGATCAGGTATATGATCGGCGGCGTTGTTGAATGCTCATTGGACAAACAGGGACGGATCCTGTTGCCCCCGAAACTGCGGGAGGATTGCCGTATCCAGCGTGAAGTGGTGGTGAATGGAATGATCACCTATTTTGAGATTTGGGACAAAGAAACCTGGGAGGTGGAGAACAAGCCCACTGAGGACAATTTCCAGAATTTTGAGCAGACCTTGTTGGAGTTGGGATTGTTTTGAGTAACCATGGAGACATTGCACCAGCCGGTATTGTTGAATGAAGTCATGGAGTACCTCAAACCGGTTGACGGCGGTATCTATGTTGACGGGAATCTTGGATTGGGTGGACATACGGAAAGGATTCTAGAGGAAAGCAGTCCCGGAGGCCGGGTTGTCGGCTTTGAGCTTGATGAAAAAGCCTTGAGTCATTCGCAAAAACGGCTCAAACCCTTTGGAGATCGGGTGAGTTTCATGCACAGAAATTTTTCCGAAATAAAACTGGCCCTTGATGATTTGGCGATAGCGGAAGTGGACGGGGTGTTGCTTGATTTGGGGCTGTCGTCCATGCAACTGGATACCGGCGGCAGGGGGTTCAGCTTTAAAGGCTCAGAACCGTTGGACATGCGAATGGATCTGCGCTCCGAGATGACTGCCGAAACATATATCAACCGCGCAACCAGGGACGAGCTCGCAGATATATTTTTTTATTACGGTGAAGAACGTCAGGCTCGCCGGATAGCAGACTTCATCGATGATTTCCGCAAGAAGCAAATGATAACAACAACCGATCAGCTTGTTGGGATTATTGAGCGGGCAGTTCCGAAACGTTTTCATCCTAAGAAAATCCATGTGGCCACCAGAGTATTTCAGGGCCTCCGCATCGCAGTAAATAACGAACTCGTAAATCTTGAAAAAGTGTTGGGCGCAGGGGGCGATGTCTTGAAAAACGGCGCCAGGTTCTGCGTTATTTCATTTCATTCTCTGGAAGATCGACTTGTGAAAAAGGCCTTTCGTGAAAATCCTGATTTCAAGGAATTGACCAAAAAGCCGCTAATGGCATCCGATGAAGAATGCCGGATTAATCCCAGAGCGCGGAGTGCCAAGATGCGGGTTGCGGAGATGGGAAGAAGGAAATAGTCCTCACCAGAGTAAGAATAGAGGCTAAGTATTCAAATGCCGGAGGCCAGGAGTTTCAGTAGTCCAGCCACGGGGAGATTCAATTCAAAAATGAGGTGACCAGGTGATTCAAGATTACTCAGGTCGTTATTCACAATTTCATCAAAGACAGAATGTCGTATTCCGAAAAACGGGTACTTTTATTGCCGACGGGAGGTTCTCAAGGATTGCCGGACTTGTCATCACCGTGGTTATGGTTTTCGGCGTGATTGCAAGTTTCTGGCTGGGGCGGCAGATTGATAGCGGACTACAGGAATTGTCTCAAAACGGCAAGCTGAACCAGGAGCTGCGGCTTGAGCGCAACAAATTGATAAGTAAACAGAATGTCCTGTCAGCAAAAGAAAATATTGAGAAAGAGGCCTTGAAGCTTGGATTGAGGGTTGCGACCCCTGATCAGCTCAAGGCTTCGCTATGACGTGAAAGTAAAAAATGACCAAGAGTCGCCGTAATTATAGAAAGCATCTAATTACATTGAGCCTGGCAGTGTTTGTACTGCTCGTGCTGGCAGTCTCCATTGTCGTGCCGAGGTTGAGGCCGGATCGCGACTCGATCAGGGGGTTGGATTCAGGGGGGAAAGCGTCCGCCACCGGTGCAAATATTCTTAAGGATCTTGGCACTTTTGCCAATGTTGAAAGCAGAGATATTGTATCGAGAAAAAATATTTATGACAGAAACCTCAACGAACTGGCAGTCGGTTTCAAGTTGTCCTCAATATATGTAAGGCCGGTTGAAGTACGGGACGCAGAAAGTTTTGCCCGCCGGATATCTCCATTGATGGGTCTGAATGAAGAAGTCATTTTTTCATCTCTCAAATCAGAAGGAAGTCTTCTCTGGCTTGGCAGAAAGATTGATGAAACTCTTGCCCGGAGAGTAATGGAATTAGGCCTTCCGGGGCTTTATCGGACTCATGAGATTGAGAGGTATTACCCGAATCATTTTACCGCAGCACATATTCTAGGTTTTGTACGGGATGAACAGGGCCTTGATGGCATTGAATACTTTTATGATAATGAGCTGCGCGCTGAAACAGTTTCCCAAAATTCGGGGGGGCACCTCATTCTGAGCCTGGACCTTCGTATTCAGCGCCTCCTGGAAAAGCAACTCGCCGAATTAATAGCCTCCACAAAAGCAACTTCAGCAAAGGCCCTGGTTATGGAGGCGAATACCGGAGCCATACTTGCAATGGCAAGCCTGCCGGCTTTCGATCCGAATCGTTTTTGGGAATTCAGTGTCAAGGAACGGAGAAACAGGGTGCTGACTGATGGAGTGCATACGGCAGGTATGGACGGTTTGGTCCGTTATGCCCTGGCCTTGAGCAAGGGAGAGAAAATTAACAGAAAAACTAAAAGCACTGCAGATAAAACCTTGCCGGGAAATCACCTTGGTGCATGGAATCGGTTCGACAACGGTTTCTATGTTTCCCGGGAACTCATGCCGTTTTATATCGAACATGGCTCCTCTGTAGAAGAGGAACAAGGTCTCAAAATGAAACTGGGACTGAATTCAATGAGTGGCATCGATCTTCCTACGCAGCAGGATAAGGCAGTGAGTGGCAAGAATCCTGCTGAATTAGCAGTTGATCAGGAGGACTCCGCTTCGGCGCTAAATCTTCTCACTGCATTTACCCGGTTGGTAAATGGTGGAAAATCGATCACTCCGCATCTCCTGGATTCATTATGGGTTTCAGAGAAAGGGCATCAGGAAAGAAACTGGACAACGGGCGGCGCCGCAGTCAGTTCAGATCTTAGCCAACAAATTCTTGATGATATGCAATCTGAACAACAAACTAACACAAGTGTTTTTTGCGTTGAGTCGCTCAATTTGGTTCATCACCCCGTTGACACGGAATCGTATACTGAAAATTCAGGGACACAAAAGGAGCAACAGGAAATGGAAAAGAGCCATGAAGTTGAATCAATTGATCTCCCGGAAAAGTTTCAGACCTTACTGCTTGGTGTAACCCCGCTGAAACAACCTAGAATTACATTGCTGATAACCCTTGACGACGCGGAAATTAATAAACAGGAGTATTCGCCGGTAAGGACCGCGGCGGAACAGCTGGGCAAAAAAGCACATGCATGGAACGGGGTGGGGCGGATGAATGTTAAGGAAGGGCAGTTTGACTTGATATCGGATAAAACCCGCGCCAGTTGGAGCCGTGATAATGGTCATCCCGAATTAGTTCCTCAGCAGGATATAAAGGCAAAAGTTATGCCTGATGTCAAAGGATTAAGTCTCCGGAATGGATTGCAGGAATTACAGCAACTGGATTTATCCATAAAAATTCATGGGGTAGGGACTATTGTCGGACAATTTCCTGAAGCCGGGAAGGCGTTGAAAGGTCATACCTGTATTTTGAAATTAGCTGCCAAGGGATGAGGAAGGTAGGTGTCATCATCATGACGCAGCCGGGATGGGAATAAGAAGAAGCGGTGATTGGATCAAAGGGAAAAAATATTGATCTTGAAGGTCTGTTAAAAGGGCTTAAGTGTCACTCCAGTATGGATCTTAATGGTATCCGGGTAAAATCGGTAACCGCTGATTCAAGGCAGGTCGGCCCCGGAGCCTTGTTTGTTGCAGTACCAGGAACAGTTGTTGATGGGCGCACCTTTATCCAGGATGCGGTCAACAAAGGGTGCGTTGCGGTGTTGGCGGAGCAAGGGTGCAAGGTTGGGGAAATGCATCGGGTGCCGTTGATTCAGGTGCAGGATTCCCGGGAAGCCCTGGGGCGGATCAGCGCCACATTTTTCGGCAATCCCGGTGGGAAGATGAAAGTGATCGGCATTACCGGGACGAACGGCAAAACAACCTGTACTTATTTGCTTGAATCGGTGATCAAGGCCGGCGGCGGAAATCCTGGAGTTATCGGAACGGTTAATTATCGATATGCCGGGAAGGAAATTCCTTCATCGATGACAACGCCTGAGCCGGTTTTTTTGCAGGGCTTGCTGCAGGAAATGCTGGATGCGGGAGTTACACATATAATAATGGAAGTGTCCTCCCATGCACTGGACCAGAAAAGGCATGCCGGACTGCTCTTTGATGTTGCATTGTTTACAAATTTGAGTCGGGACCATCTTGATTATCACAAGGATATGAAAAGTTATTTTACCATCAAGAGTCAGCTGTTTACCGAAGGACTTAAAAAAATGGGCTTGCGGTCATCTGTGAATCGACAGCCAGTCAGGATCATTTAAACAAAGCCGGGAACCTTGATTGGGGTGGATTACTCATTGAGAAATTAAAGAATAGCGCCGGCGGAAAGGCAGCTCAGAATAAAAGGATTATGTCCTGCGGTCTTGGCAGGCAGGATGTTCATGCAGGCAGCTTTGATTTCGGTTTGCAAGGGATTGAAGCTGATGTGGTTTTTCCGGGAGGGATATTTCATCTGCATTCTGCTTTGACAGGGAAATTTAACCTGAAAAATATCCTTGGCGTCGTCGGAATTGGCGTCGGACTTGGTATTGATGCCACAAAAATAAGAAAAGGATTGCAGGAAGTCGACAATATTCCGGGAAGGCTTGAGCGAATCCAGGTGAAAACGGACTGCGCAGTATTTGTTGATTATGCCCACACCCCTGATGCCCTTGAAAATGTTTTAAAGACGTTAAGGGAAATGAAGCCGGTAAGG
>JAHJJF010000129.1 GCA_018823135.1 Pseudomonadota bacterium | reverse complement strand
TGAACCAGACTAAAGGGTCAATTAATATATGAATGACGATACCGAGTATGCCAAAACCAAGTAAACAGTATGAGATGGTATCCCTTTTCGCCTTTTTTATTACTAGTCCCATTTTACCTTCAATTTATTTGGGAAGATAACATTGTAAATAACTGGAAAGTTTCCATCATATTACCCTTATCAATGGAGGATATATCCATTGATTTGGATATTAAGGGCTCAAACTGGAAAAAATTGTCCACTTATGCATATTTTTGTTGAGTACATCCATTTATCAGGATATTATCACAGTCAACATGGAAAGCAAGAAGAAATATCGTCCCAATCCACAATTAAAAATCATGGACCAAGTCCGGGAGACTTTGCGATATTACCACTACGCCTATCGGACAGAAGCCTCTTATTGTCATTGGATCCTGAAATACATCTATTTTTATGAGAAAAAACTGCACCCAAAAGACCTTGACGCCAAACATGTTGAGCGCTTCCTGTCTCACCTGGCAACCAATAGACAGGTAGCCGCCTCCACCCAACGCCAGGCCCTTAACGCCCTGGTTTTCCTCTATCGCGATGTTCTCGACAAACCATTAGGGGACATTGCGCCTATCCGAGCCAAACGGAATAAACGTCCGCCGACGGTACTAACCAAAGATGAGGTTGCCCAGGTGATAAAAGAAATGAGCGGCACTCACGCATTAATGGGAAAGCTGATCTACGGAACCGGCATGCGGCTCCTTGAATGCATCCGGCTGCGCATTGGAGATCTGGACTTCGGCAATAATAATATCCATATCCGGGACGGCAAAGGTGCAAAAGACCGAGTCGCCCTTTTTCCACAAAACATAAAAGAGGAGCTGCGGATTCATGTCAACCGGGTCAAAGAACTGCATGCCGATGATTTGAATGACGGCTTCGGCGAGGCCTATATGCCCGACGCCCTGGGAAGGAAATATAAAAACGGCGCAAGGGAAACCCCATGGCAATTCGTCTTTCCTGCACAAAAACGCTCCATTGACCCGAGATCGGCAAAAGAAAGACGCCATCATGTTCTTGAATCCGGCCTCCAGAAAGCTGTCAAAGCCGCTGTACGAAAAGCAGGCATTGAAAAAAAAGCCACAGTCCACACCCTGAGGCATTCCTTTGCCACCCATATGCTTGAAAACGGGGTAAATATACGGATGCTCCAGCAGCTGCTGGGTCATGCCGACATCAAAACCACTGAGATCTATACCCATGTCATGGAGCGAGATATCAACGCCTTGCAAAGCCCGTTGGACAGGTTGTTGAATTAACCCGTACAATAGATTATTGTATGCATTCATTGCGGAATGGAACTTTTTGGGCGTTCAAGGCATCTCAACTCAGTATAACAGTTGAAATGTTTTTTCTTTCTCCCCCATCTCCAAACTCAACTATTCCTTAATAATCCATAAATCCATGGACTTTTCAGGCTAAACAGATATTTAAAATGATCAAATCAAACAACAGTTTCCGGCGAATTTCGCCACTGATACTCAGCATGCTGATTATCTTTCTGCTGAGTTTTGTCACTCCAAAACCTGCCCAGGCCTTTACGGTTGGCGAGGAAAAAGAGGCCGGCGAAAAATTGCTGGTCCTTGTCCGGCAGCAGCTTAAATTCCTCAATGAACCGGACATCACCCAATACATCAACGGCCTTGCCCATTCAATCCTTACCACGGCAGGGCCGCAATATTTCAACTACCATTTTTATGTTATCGACAATAAAGTTTTCAATGCCTTTGCCGCGCCGTCCGGACTAATATTTTTTCATTCCGGACTCATTGAAACCATGGACACAGAAGGTGAACTTGTCGGGGTCATGGCCCACGAAATCGGCCATGTGACCAGCAGACACATAGCGGAAAGCATTGAGAAATCCCAAAAAATAAATCTGGGCTCTCTTGCCCTGGTACTTGCAGGCATTGCCATGGGAGGCGGAGACATCTCCCAGGCGGTAATTACCGGGTCCATTGCCGCCGGCGCATCCATGGAGCTTTATTTCAGCCGGCAGCATGAAGAGGAGGCAGACCGGCTTGCCTTCAAGTGGATGAAAGAAAGCAACAGAAACACCCATGATCTGGTTACCATGCTCCAGAAAATGCGCCGGATCAGCCAGTTCCGCCAGGGAGACATACCTCCCTATCTGCTGACCCACCCAGACACTGAAAAACGCTTGAGCTATGTTCAGGATCTTGTTGCCATGTCAAGAGATATGACCTCCCCTCCCCAGGATAACTTTGCGTTCCTGCGAATCAAAAGCCGCATTCTTTCCTTAACCAGGAACCCGACAGCCTTACTGCCCAGATACCTCAACAACCTGAGCCAGGCAAAGACCCAGGGAGACCCTCTCCAGGAAGCCTTTGCGCATTACGGACTTGCACAGGTCCATCTGAGCAATGCTGATTTCAACAAGGCCCGGGAATCGCTGCTCAAGGTGATAGCCCTCTTCCCGGACAAGGCGATCCTGCAAGCAGACCTCGGAAACATTTATTTTCAGGAAGGCAATTACGACAAGGCACTTGAGATATTAACAAAGGCCCGGCAAGCCGACAGAAACTGCGCGTATACCGCTTTTTATCTTGCCCGCGCATACGAACAGAAAGGCGAATTGAAAACGGCATTAGCCCTTTACAACGAGCTGCTGCCGATATTGCCTGAATATTCAAGGCTTCATTATCATCTGGGACAGGTGAAGGCGGCCATGGGGGAGAAAGGCCAGGGGCATTACTCATTAGGACTTTATTTCTGGCATGAAGGAAATCAGAAAAATGCCGTGTTTCATTTGCAGGAAGCATTGAAAAATCTTCCGGAAGATGATGGAACCAGGAAAAAAGCCGAATTGCTGCTTGAAACCATCAAAAAATCTTCGTAATCCCCTTGATTCCCTACTCTTCCTGATCCCGTTTCCTGATGATCGCCATAACCGCAAGATCTCTGAGCACCCGGGTTGCCTTGAGCTGGTTTTCATCAAGTCGCGGCGATTCCGCCTTGCGGTCAAGATAAAAAAGCCCGATGGGCTTTTTATCGATACATATCGGAAAAAGATAGACATTCCGATCCCGGACATATACATCCAGTTCTTCAGGAAAAACATTCGGGGTATTCACAGGAATTGCCATGTCCTTGCATGCCTTAAGGGACCGGGGTATCACTAATGAGGGATTGGCAAGCATGAATGATGAATATAATGCATGCTCAAAACCGACCACGCCTTGAGAATCAATATCGCCAAAGCCCATTCTGCCGACCAGAGAAACCTTTGTGGAACGGGCCTTAACAAATGAGAGAATCGCCCTTTCATAGCCGACGCCCTTACAGAGTCCCTCAAGTATCTTCTTATACACATCATTAATATTAAAAGAACCGGTAAGGGTCTCGGACATCTCATGCATCAGTTTATCGACAAACGCATCAATCCCTGAAACCGATTTCTCTTTACTCTCTCCGGTTTCTCCTTCAACAGCATCGTCTCCAGCCGGTTGCCTCTTTATCCTGGCCCGATTCTTTATCGACAATTCAAGAATCAGGACCTTGCTCTTGATCTTCAGCTTGGTCAGCCCAAAACGCATGGGAGCGGAAATGTTTTCGGCCGCCTCAATGCTCCAGTTCATCAGACCGACCAGCTCATCATATTCCAGAGAGAAGAGCCTGGCGTATTTACTCATCAGAGGACTGATATCGTTTTCCTTAGTCACCGCATCCACCAGGCGGTTGGTAAAATCTGCAAGACTGGTGAGCATTGCATCTTCATCATAGGTGCTCTGGGGTTTGGGGGGGTCGACTTCCATGGCCGCAATAACCTTTGCAGAAAGATTCCAGAACTTGGCAACCTCCATTCCTATCTCGGAAAAAGTCAGCTCATCAAGCACCTTGCTGGTGGCCTCATTTTCGTCCTCTCCCTTGTCAACCAGACTTTCTATTTCCCGATACGAACCAGGGAGATAGATACAGACGATGATTTTCCCCAGATCACGCAACAGGGAGCAGATAAACGCCTCTTCGGAGTTCATTTTCAGGTTTTTGCGGATCACCAGGTCCCGGGCCTGCAAACCGCTTAAAAATGAAGCAGCAAGGATCTTGGATATCCCTTCCTTCTCCACGCCTGATTTGACAAAATCTTCAAAAAGGGCAATTGGGGTGGCCAGATCCCGTATGGCATCGTAGCCCAGCATGGTAATCGCCCGTGATATGGTGGTCACCGGTCGGGAAAGAGAATAAAATGCCGAGTTGACAACCTGCAACACCTTGTTAGTCAGGGAATAATCCTTGAGAATTATTTCAGCAAGTTCATTGGCGCCACTGACCCCGTCACCAGCAAGGGAGAGCAACTCCATGACATTGCTTGACATGGCCGGCAGTTCACTCATGTTTATCTTGGAAAATATTTCAGAAAGGCGTTCCGAAGGTATTTTTTCTTCTGTGGTCATATAGTCAGAATTCTCAAGGCTTGATGGCCTCATAATAAGTCACGGTGGGACAAGGTACACCACGCAATATCAACAGGTTTCAACGTCAGCACTCGATGAAATCACATTTTTCAGGATTTCATCAAAGCTTGAAATGTCCGTCAACAAATCCAGATAGTCGCCGGTCTCTTATCTGCTCCATGTAAAATCTTTCAGGTAACAAATAAATTGTATAGAAAATTTACAAAATGTCTATGATAAGTTAGATTTTTCTTATGCATAAACTAAAAATATGCTAATCTTAGCTAAAATGATAATTTGCGGTAAATACTCAATAAAAAACAATTCATCCAGTAAAATTTATACTTTATTATTGTATACCCCCAATCATTATTTCATGGTCGGAGAGACACTATACAAAATACCGCAGTTATAATCAAAAGGTCCCTCCCATGGAACTTTTTATGATACACATGATGTTTCTATTCACGTTGAAAAAACATTTCGAAAAAAACTGCCAGAGAATCGTACCGTTCAGGTTGTTTAATACAAAAAATTAAATAGTTAACTTTTCCGCAACAATAAAAACCAGGGGAACATATCATGACCGAATGGGCTCTTACCCTCCACGACAAAATCATTAAACGTTTTACTATTGTAGACGGTCAAGTTTTAACCATCGGCCGTGGAAGCGATGCGGCCGTCATTATTGACAACACCGCGATCTCAAGAAAACACTCAAGTCTTGAACTCAATGACGGCGTATACTATCTCTCGGATCTCAAAAGCACGAACGGTACATTTGTAAACGGCAAAAGGATCGACCAGTCAATTCCTATCGCGCTTTCCGATACTATCAATATCGGAAAATTCCGTTTGTTGCCGGCAGATATGCTTACTCAGGACACTGCGGCCGTCTCAGCGAGTTCCATGGATATGGACATGGAAGACGAAACCGTTTTTGTCAGCACCAAAACCGCTTCAAAGGTTCCCCAGGTGATGGACCGTTCCGTCAAGGAAAAACCAAATAACCAGATCCTGGTTGTTGAAGGTGACGCCACCCCCAAAGCGATTTCACTTGACGGTAAAAGCAGCGTCAAAATCGGCAAAGACCCTTCATGCGATATGGTTATTGGCGGCTGGTTTGTCGCCGGGGCCCAGTGCTATATAATTACCAAGGATGATAAATTCATTATCGTGCCACAACGCAGTTGGGTAAAAACACGATTAAACGGCAGCCAGATCAGCGAAGAGCGTGTTTTGCGCAAAGGCGACATTATTGAAATCAAAAATAGCAGAATGCGTTTTGATTAAACACGTAATCCATGAATTTAATGAGCACCTTATATTTTCCAGGCTCTTTCACAGTCTGACTTGCTTTCCTTTGTGGCCGGATTGAAACCCGGACTCTTTCAATCCCCTTGCGTCACAGACAAACGCCCTTTGGATTCAGGTAACTTGACATAATGCTTTCAAATATTTTCAACAAGCTGGTAAAACCAAAAGCGAAAGCGACCGAAATCCCTGAGCCCGCCCCTCCGACTTCCGAGGAAAAAAACACCCCTCCCCCCAAAAAGGTATTCAGTCCCAACTGGCAACCCGGCGATGTGATTATCGATCGATACAAGGTCGAAAATGTCATGTCAGGATCAATGGGCAAGGTCTATATCTGCGATCATCTCGGCTGGGGAATCAAGATTGCCATTAAATCCCCGAGACCCCAGGTTCTTGCCGACCGTGAAGGAATGAAACGCATTCTCACCGAAGCAAAATCATGGGTGCATCTGGGTATGCATCCCAATGTCGCCGCCTGTTATTACGTGCTTTCGCTGGAAAAAATCCCCCACCTGTTTATTGAATTCATTGACGGTGGCAGTCTTGATGACTGGATCAAGGCCGGAAGATGTAAAGACCTGCGCACCACCCTTTCTCTGGCCATTCAGTTCTGCCACGGCATGGAATACACCCATTCCAAGGGACTCATCCACCGGGACATAAAACCCCAGAATATCCTGGTTACCAAAAACGCCCTGCTGAAAATTACCGACTTCGGCATTCTGCTGGACCAAAAAAAAATCAGCGGCAAAGATACCGGAGAAAAAGAAGCACCATTGACCCTCTCCGAAGATGATGCAGAAAACGAATCCACCGTCGGTTTCCGTGGCACACCCGGATATGCTTCGCCGGAGCAGTTTCGCGATGCGCATAAGGTTGACCGGCGCACCGACATCTTTTCTTTCGGATTGTGTCTGTGGATGATGCTCTGCGGTCAGAAACCATTTAAAAGGAATGTCCAGAGAAATGAAATTCCCGAACCGGTGCCGGCCAATCCCGTTGTCACTTTCCCGCCCATTCTGGTTGAATTATTAAAAAAGAGCGTCGCCTTTGATATGGAAGACCGCTACCCTGATTTTGCTGCAATGCGCGCCGATTTAAATGAAGCCTACACCAGTCTGTTCAAGGTTGCCTGTCCCTATGCGGTTCTCACCAATATCGACCTTCGCGCCGACAGCATGAACAACCGGGCGGTTTCCCTGTTCGAACTGGGCAGGGAAAAAGAGGCCGTCGCCTGTCTGCAGCATTCCCTTGAAATAAATGATCTGCTGCCCGAAGCGATCTACAACCTCATCCTGCTTCGCTGGCGGGAAGGAAACAGCACGCCGCAGCGTATTTTACGACAGATTGAAGCAACCAAGAAAAGATTCCCCAAAATGACCCTTCTTGACGACATGGAGTTAAGCTTCAAGGAAATGATTGCCGCACAGCGTAAAAAAGAACCATTACCGGAAATTCAATTTCCCGAATACAAGCTCTGTACTCCAAAAGTTTCCGTTGAAATATTCAGGGAAGGACAATTATACCACTCGGTGCAACGTAGTGTGCGGGATCACCTG
This sequence comes from Pseudomonadota bacterium, assembly GCA_018823135.1. NCBI lineage: Bacteria > Pseudomonadati > Pseudomonadota > Pseudomonadota bacterium. The sequence continues at coordinate 23,230 of JAHJJF010000129.1, read as the reverse complement.
CGGAATAAAAGGTTCGAAGAATGCCATAATGTCCTGCTCACCGCCTGGCGGAATAACGGCTTCAAAAAGGACAAGATCCTCAATAACGTTTATGAACAACTCCTGCCCATTGGTGAAAAAGAGTCGGTTGCCGGCGCGCAACGGTTCCTGACCCTGAAGGGAACCGACAGTCCGGTCACCTGCCTTGCTTCAGTGCCCGGAACCTGGAAAATCGCCTCATCCGGGCCCGACGGCCTGCTCAAGTTGCATGATCTTTCAAAACCCAAGCAGAATCCTGAAATATTAGGAGAAAAAAATAAGCCGATACACTCTCTTGCGGTTTCCAGCGATGGAGAACGCCTGGCATTCGGCACCGAAGACGGCAAAGTACGGGTCTGGTCAATTAACCAGGGGAAAAATTATCCCATTGAGATTGCCCATAAAGCGCCGATCACCGCCCTTACCTTCAGCCCGGACAACCAATGGCTGGTTTCAGGTGATCTTGACGGCAATATAAAATTCTACGGTCTTGCCACCCAGAAAGCCAGGACCATTTCGATCCCTGAATCAGGGGGGATACGATCAATTAATTACTTGAACAAGAATCTTGATCTTATCACCGGCAGCGATGACAGCAAACTCCGGATATGGTCGGCAACCGACAATGAATACATCCGGATTATTGAGGCCCATCAGGTGCCGCTGGTTACTCTTTCGGCAGCGATTGATGGGAACCGGTTCATTTCCGTGAGTCAGGATCATGATGTAAAAGTCTGGGAAAGCAGCACAGGAAGGAATCTCAAATCTTTTCAGGCCCACGAAGAAACCATCACTTCGGCAATCATCCTGCCGGATAAATGGACCGTCGTCACCGGCTGTGAAGATGACATTCTTAAAATCTGGAACAGTGAAACCGGCAATTGCGTGTATACCCTGGACGGCAGAGGGGACGGAATTACCAGTCTTGCCCTGGGGCCTAAGCCCCATACATTCCTTGCCGGAAGACAGGACGGGGCCATATTGTTCTGGATGATAATCTATAAGCTCAGGTTTCATTAATGATATGAATACTGATATTTGCACAACCAGAACCCCTGATTCAGGCGAAGATAAACACGGCCGCCAACGCGGAACAGATCAATCTTATCCCCAAACAAAAGAATATCATGCTTGATTTCATAAAAAAACTATTCAGTCCACCTCCCAAACCACTGGCAAGCTATGGCCGTACCGATACGGGAAGAGTTCGAGGCCACAACGAAGATGCCTTTTGCATCCTTCCGGAACAACATGTCTTCCTGGTCGCGGACGGCATGGGCGGCCACAATGCCGGTGAAGTTGCAAGCCGTATCGCCATAGAGGCACTTACCGATTACATTATCAACAAAGCCGGCAAGAACCTGCAGGGCAGCAATGAAGAAATTCGTCACGCGCTGATCAACGGCTTGAGAAAGGCAAATGAAAAGGTCATGACCCTTGCCGCCTCTGATGATGATCTCCAGGGCATGGGCTGCACCTTTGTCTCCTGCCTTGTTGCCGGCAATTCCCTGCATACCTGCCATGTCGGAGACGCACGCTGCTATATTGCCGATGAAAAAAAGCTTGAACAGATAACTACAGACCATACGTCTCTGGCAAAATTTGACCAGAAAGTGCGGGATGATGATATGACCATGGAAATCGTACCGCCGCCCCGCCATGTTGTGACCAGGGCAATAGGATTTCCTTTTAATGAAGACCCGGAATACCACACCCGCAACATTCGCCCGGGAAATCGTATTTTACTGTGTTCAGACGGCCTCTGGTCCATGGTCGATCATGATGAAATGCACCGGATCATCACCAACGCCGAGTCCCCGGAACAGGCGAGCAACCTGCTGGTTGACCGGGCAAATGAAGGCGGCGGCAAGGACAACATCACCGCAGTTGTTGTTTTTATTGATTAACGAGTGGGATTTCACTAATCAAAGTCGCTGTCCAGAAATACTTTTTCTTTGCCGTTTCAGGCAGATACATAGTTAATCAGATGACAAGGTTCGCAATAGATCCGGGTGACTTTCCTCTCCTTCCAGGAAATTTGACGTGAAGAAAATTGCGACTATAATAGTGAGTATTATTTCTCAAGCGAGTAAACAATTGCATTGTACCGCTGATGATTATTTTCCCGGTATCTTCCCCTTCGTGCCGAATGCTTTTACCGGGCATGATGGTTTAACCTGCATTTCTCACGAACATTTCAGTGCTAACAGGGAATGGTCAGAAAATAAATGGTTTCTTGAAGGTTAGCAGGCAATTGATAAGAACAGAGTGTAAAAAATATCTCACATAGCAAAGCTACTGAAATGTCCTCCTAAGGCAAGCCGGGACATGCGATTATTCCCTAAAGGAATGGAAAATTGAAAAATACGGCGGATAAAAAATACCTGTCACAAAAGGCTGCGGAAACTCTTTCCAGGCTCGCTGAGGAAATCATCGCCGGTCAACTCACGGCTGACAACAAGAGCACGCCGATCAAGGAAATTACCCAATTCAAAATTAAAGAAAAACAAAAAGGCGATACTTTTCAACTTGAAATTTTCCTGCAGGCAACAATCGGCAGCTCCAAGGAAATACACCTGCAGGAAATATCCGAACAATCAGCAGCTGTGAAAATCAGGGGTAACGCTGCAAAAAAACCGTACAGAAAAAAAAGCGGTTCGCCGGCAGAAAAACAACTCAAAAAATCCCTGAACCGCCTCTGGAAAAATGTTTCTACCGCAATTCTCAATGCAGAGACGCCCGCCGCCAATCAGCTTGAAAATTTACGTAAAACCTGGGATGATTACACCCTGTTCGTTGAACGGGACTGGCAGGCCGAGTGGGATGAGTGCACCATTATCCTCAAGGACTTCCTGGCTTCCATCGAAAAAGGCGACCTTGAAAATGCCGCTGCGCAACTGGCTGAAATCAACAGAATGACCAAAGCCTGTCATAAGAAATACAAATGACCGGACAGCAAACAATAATCCAGACAGCTCTAGCGCCCCTGGCGGAAAGGATGCGCCCCAGGGTTCTGGCCGATTTCGTCGGCCAGCAGCACCTGTTGGGCAACAATAAATTATTGGGAAAACTCCTGGAGCAGAAGCAGATCCCATCACTTCTTCTCTGGGGGCCGCCGGGCACCGGAAAAACCACTCTTGCAAGAATTCTCGCGAGACAATCAGGATACTCTTTTGAGTTTTTCTCGGCAGTGCTTTCCGGCGTCAAGGAAATCCGCGAGATTGTCGCTAAAGCCCGACAACTGAAAGACCAACAGGGCGAATCCACCATCCTCTTTGTCGACGAAATTCACCGGTTCAATAAAAGCCAGCAGGACGCCTTTCTGCCCCATGTGGAATGCGGCCTCCTCACCTTAATCGGCGCAACAACCGAAAACCCATCGTTTCACGTCATTTCTCCCCTGCTCTCCCGGTGCCAGGTGCTGGTGCTGTACCCCCTTGAACCCGAAGAGCTGAAAACCATTGCTCTTCGCGCCGCCGAAGATCCTGAAAACGGCCTGGGCAAACTGCATCTGGTTTTTGACACCGATGCCCTTGATCATCTGGTCAATGCATCAGACGGTGATGCACGGGCGCTGCTCAACAGCCTGGAGATCGCCGCATCCCTGGCTGCTCGCCCCGATGATTCACCATCAACTATCAGTATTGAGATAATTGAAGAAGCGGTGCAGCAGCGTTTCCTCCGCTACGATAAAAACGGCGAAGAGCATTATAACCTGATATCAGCCCTGCACAAAAGCCTCCGGGACAGCGACCCCGACGGCGCCTTATACTGGCTGGGAAGGATGCTGCAGGGCGGCGAGGAACCGCTCTATATCGCCCGCCGCCTGATCCGTTTCGCTTCTGAAGATATCGGTAATGCCGACCCGCAAGCCCTGAATATCGCCCTCAATGCCCGCGAAAGTTATCATATTCTGGGTTCCCCTGAGGGAGAACTGGCCCTTTTTCAAGCGGTAATCTATCTTGCCACCGCCGCAAAAAGCAATGCAACTTATGCGGCGTTCAATCAGGTTTCGGAGGAAATCAGAAAATCAGGCAGCCTGCCCCCGCCACTTCATATCAGAAATGCTCCGACGAAACTCATGAAAAACCTTGGCTACGGAAAGGGATATCAATATGCTCATGATGACCCTGATGCCTTAGTCGAGCAGGAACATCTGCCGGAATCCCTCGCAGGAAAAAGATTCTATCACCCGACGAATCGTGGCCATGAGGCGATTATCAAAGACAGATTGGAAAAATGGCGTAAAATATTACTGGAACGAAAAAAACGGAAAAAATAATCGCCCTTGTTCTTTGCTGATTCTTTGATAATAGTATAAACAACTCCTCAAAAATGTTTGAAGAACAGTTTTGAAAAATTGGACAGCAATCTGTTTTATGATATTAAATTAGGTTTCGGATATTTTTCCGATTACAGTTTGCACCAAGTGACTGAATAATTTTTTCAGACAGGGTAGACGTCGAATCTGTTTCTCCTTTCGGCTAACATGTCGGCGGCAAATAATTTTTAGAAAAAATTATCTCGATATCACTTCTTGCTTAAGGAGAATTTCATGCTGAGAACACAGCATTTCCTGCCATCTCTTGTTGTCAGTCTGCTTTTTGTTTTTTGTGCGATGGATGTTGCTCAGGCTGCAGCCCCTCAGGAATATATGATTTTCTATTCCAACAATGTCCAGGGAGAAACCGAACCCTGCGGCTGAAAAAGCCGTCAATTGGGCGGTCTGTCCAAAAAAGCCTACCAAATCAAAGAAATCATCAAGGAAAATACCGCTCCTTATCTGATCCTCGATGCAGGTGCTTTACTTTTTAAAAACGAGAGGCTCAATCCCGGCAAACAATCCCAGGATGAAATCACCGCAACAGGTATTGTCGCCGCATATAATGCAATGAATTATGATGCGGTTGGCATCAGCAGACATGACCTTGCTGCAGGGCTCGACTTTTTAATTAATATCCGCGACAGGTCCCAATTCCCCTGGCTCAGCGCAAACCTGGTTCGAATTTCCACGAATCAACCCATCTTCGAATCAAGCTCCATAAGAAAAATCGGCGACCTTAAGGTAGGAATTATCGGGATAACTGAAAACGTCACTCCGGGCACTTTTTCCAAAAAAGATGATGCCGCAATTCTGCCATGGACGCAGATACTTCCACAGCTCGCTGAAGATTTATCACAATCCTGTGATATGGTAATCCTGCTTTCAAGCCTCAGCGCTACTGAAAATCTGCAAATTACCAAAGAGCTGACCAATATCCACATGATCCTCCAGGCCCAGCCGACAAGCGCCAATCTGAATCCGGTTCAACATGCCAACACCCTTGTTTTTGAGACCGCCAACCGTGGAAAATATTTCGGTTTGCTTCGTTTTAACTGGAGCGCTTCAAAGGCTTGGGGCGTTGACAATACAGACTCTTTACTCACACTCCGGCAGAACCTTGATCGGTATGCATGGCAGGTCAAACGTTTTACTTCAAAAGGCGACCCGGAGGAAATTTTCAAGACAGATCCAAGGAGACTTTCCAGCTACCGAAACCTGGTCCAAAAGCATGATGCTCTTGCAGATGAAATAAACGCCATTGAAAAGGATATTGAATATCAAAAAAAGAAAGGATTACTCTTTTCCACCTTTGCCAATCGTTTTTTCCCACTGGATATTTCAATGCCAGACCATAAAGAGGTAAAAGAAATTGTCGAAGAGACAAAAAAGAAAGTCAACGAGGCCGGAAAAAACCTTGCCCAAAATGTGAGCCCGCAGAAGAATTCCGAGGATCAAGCATCATTTCAAAGTAATAATCTCTATACCGGCTGGAAAATCTGCGCAAAATGTCACGACCAGCAAACCTTGTTCTGGCAGAAAAGCAAGCACCGAAATGCTTACCAGACTTTAATTAATCAGCAGCAGCAATATAATCTCGATTGCCTCCCCTGCCATATAACTCCGGCATACTCCGGAGATGTTTCCAATGCACTCAAACTGCCGGAGGAATTTCTGCAGGTTGGCTGTGAGACCTGCCATGGTCCAGGGAATAGACATTCTGCAGACCCGTCAGGTTGGCCACTGCAATCAATCCCCGGTGAAATTGTCTGTAAGAGATGCCATACTCCTGATCGCGATGAGGCCTTTGTTTACTTAAATAAAATGAAGCTTCTTGGGTGTTCTCAGGCTGCAACCCAATAAAATTACCGGAATTATCAAAGACTAAAAACAAAACGGGCCGGGAAGATCAATTTTCCCGGCCCGTTTTGTTTAACTAGATGGCGCTGAACTATTTAGCAACCGAAAGCAGTCTGAAGCGGCGGTACAGCCTGTTTCTTGCGGCTCATCATGCCGGCGACCCACATTGACTGGCCGACGATTTTACCTTTAAAGGTTTTCTCGATAAGCGCTGCATCATCAGAGGCGACCATAAGATCGGTGCCTTCCTTGACAACATCAGTAAGCATGAAAAGAACCGAATGACGACCTTCTGCCTTGACCTCTTGAACCGCCTTGTAAAGGGCGGCGCGGATATCAGCAACCTGATCAAGTGAAGCAAGTTCGATCTGACCGATGCCGACTTTTTTGCCGTTCATATCAAAATCTTTATAATCTCGGAAAAGCAGATCTTTAATAGGCACACCAGCGACTGATGATTTTGCTTTGAGCATTTCCATGAAAAGCCCGTCAGTATCGGAAACCCCGGCAACGCCTTTCAGGGCTGCAACCGCAGCCTTGTCAGCAGGGGTACAGGTTGGCGATTTGAAATTGACCGTGTCGCTCAGGATTGCGGAAAGCATCGCACCAGCGATATTTTTGGGTAAATTGACCTTATTATTCTTGAACATTTCATAGAGTACGGTGCAGGTGCATCCAACAGGCTGACAGTACGCAAAAATAGGATTGTTGGTGGTGATATCACCAATTTTATGATGATCAACAATGCCGACAACAGTAGCATCCTTGATATTAGCCGGCGCCTGACCAATATCACTGAAATCAACAAGCGCAACTTTTTTACCGGCTGCGTCTGTCATTTCCTTGGGTGCAGCAAGGCCGAACTTTGCAAGAACAGTCTTGCTCTCGGGATTAAGTTTTGATTCATTAATTTGCATACAGGCAACAGCTTCCGTCCCCGTCTCATTAAGATAATGGGCATAAGCGATTGCAGCTGCAACAGAATCGGTATCGGGATTAGAATGACCTACAACGTTTACAGACATAATTTCATCCTCCTTAACAGTAAAAGTATTTACCAAACAAAAATAAAATAATAACCAAGAGTTACACTCTATACAAAAAGATAAAATTTATAACTTATCAAGACAATGTTTTTATCATATCATGTTAAATGAATAGGTATTCAGAAATTTTTTATTTTAGTTTTTCTTTATACGTCAGTCAAGAGGAAACGTGAAATAATTTTGCTTCCTTTCCTTTACAATTAAAACATATAATGTCTTTACATATATTATTGGCTTTTTTTGTACTAATTACCGCAGAAACATTTAATTTCTTCGTAATTTACCGTGATCTTGAGGACAGACGAATGAGCGATGAAAAAACTAAAGCACCAGAAAAAAATTCCCCTCCGCGCATGAAAGTACTTATTGCGGAAGATAATAAAGTTGTCCGTAAAGGACTGAACAATTTTCTTAAAAAATGGGGTTTTGATCCTATCGAAGCTGATAATGGCGACGACGCATGGAAAATAATCGCAGAAAATCACGATATCCTGCTCGCCATTATCGACTGGAACCTTCCGGGAATTACCGGCATGCAGATATGCCAACGACTGCGCACCAGAACTTCAGGCCCCTATGTCTACACAATTATGTTCAGTGCAAGAAAATCCAAAGAAGAACAGATACTCGCCCTGGACGGGGGAGCGGATGAATATCTCGTCAAGCCTTGCAAACCTTCAGAATTAAGAGCTCGACTCGGAGTCGGCAAACGTATTCTTGAACATGCTTTCGGACACAAACTTAGCTCGTAAAATATCCGGGTTAGTGGTGAAAAACAAGTTATGGGATGAATTTGTAAGCAAAGGGATGTAAAGTTAAAAAAAGAGGCTGCTTCATAAATGAAGCAGCCTCTTTGCAATTATAACAATGTAAAAAGGATAAACGTACTAGGCGGCAAGTCTTTCAGTTTCTTTCGTTTTTCTGATGCTGCAGGCCAATTCAAAAGCTTTCTTTTTTCCATGCTTTCTGATGGAAACTGAAGTTTTGCCCTGTTTACTGTGAGGGTTAACCCAGCTCACTTCATATCTGTTCAATTTTTCATTCAAGCGCACCCCGACAACACCGGTCTTTGTGTTGCTTACAGTTACGATGTGTTTGTCGGTACGTACTTTCCCTAACTTCTTTTCAGTTTCATCACGCCATGCCAAGGCAGAAAGTAGACTTGAATACCTTCCACCACACTTGCCATCTGAAAAAAACTTCGAATGAGTTTTACCATAATACCGAACCCTGACATACCAGCCATGAGTTCGTTTTGATTCCTGGTCAATTCTTGCGATGTCTTTATGCTTTTCCAAAAGAATTTTTTTATCCACGTTTATACTCCATATAAAAAGTTTAATACTACTTTTCCTTCCGGGATAGAGACGGAAAATACGAATACATTTTTTATTAATTAAGCTGAGTTCAAGATATCGAAAAAAACTATAAAATGAAATGGTTTGATTGAATTGACCTATTATAACAAAAAAACAATACTCATTTCAAATAAAAAATGAATACGTTTGCTGGGAAATACATTTTATTTAATGGATAATAAGCATTATATCGTTTTTAGCAAGATTGATTTAACAAGTACTATGCTTCTTTTTACCCGAAAAAGAAACAAATATCTTCCTGTCTTTCCGTACAAAAATAACTAGTTGACTTTCTAGTTTATGGAAATGAGAACAAAAAATTCATCAAAAAATTATTATTGATAAATATTATTCCCTGTCTTTAAGGAATGAGGCTCAATTATGATAATCTCGTAAAAAGTCAGATACTGAATTATGATGAATTCGAAAAGAGCGATTTCATCGAGTTATTGCGGTATAATATGTATATTTTGTTTGGTGGACCTTTTGCAACAATGACTTTTCACGAGTCCATCAATTATCGCCGCCAATACTCTTAATAAGGTAATAAACGTAGTTCTCCGACAGCCTCCTTGAAAAACGATAATCAGACCAATATTAAACAAAGACCAAAATCATAACAATGGAATCAACCAGCAACAAAATCAGCAAATTAAAAAAAATTATTGCCCGCCTGCGTGAGCCGGACGGCTGTCCCTGGGATATCAAGCAAACACCTCAGACATTCAAACATTATCTGATTGAGGAGGCTCATGAGCTTTATGACGCACTAGACCTTGGTAATCCCGATCACATCAGAGAAGAGCTGGGTGACCTTTTGTTTCAGATAATTTTCATCAATAACCTCTTTGAAGAAAATGGCCACTTCTCCTTTGACGACGTTATCGACGGCATCACCGAAAAAATGATCCGTCGCCATCCCCATGTATTTGAGAATTATATTCCGGAATCAGAAGAAGCCCTTCGAAGAAAATGGCAAAGCATCAAGGACATTGAAAACAAGGACAAAAACAACAGCATTATGGCCTCACTCCCAAAGTCCCTGCCAACCATGCTAAAAGCTCAAAAAATTTCCAGCAGAGCCGCCAGATGCGGTTTTGAATGGCAGGATATGGCCATGCCGCTGGAAAAATTGTCCGAAGAAATCACTGAACTCAAAGAAGCCCTGGTCACAGAAAACAAATCCCATATTGCCGAAGAGATCGGCGACATTCTGTTCACCACGATAAACATCGCCAGGCTTTGTAATGTCAATGCGGATGAGGCATTACAGAAGGTAATCAAAAAATTCGTATCAAGATTCTCAGAGATCGAAAAGTCTGTAACCGAGCAAGGGAAAAAGATATCAGACCATAGTCTTGAGGAATTATTGGTTCTCTGGAATCATGCCAAACAAAAAAACAGGCCAAATGACCAAAATAATCATTGAGCTGTGAGGCGTTCATATTATTGAAATTCCGAAATATATTATTTGACATAAATTCATATGTTATGGTATCAAGATCAACTTGTTTTAAATCGTAAGGTAGTTAACTCACCATACCTTCTTGCTCTCGTTTTAATTTGAAAACAAACGGGGGCCTATCTAATGACCAAAAGGAGGAAATTTATGCGCAGGTATGAAACCATTTTCATCATCAGGCCGAATGTCAGTGAAGAAGGCATTGATGCACTCATCGAAAAATTCAGCGGAATTATCCAGAAGTTTGATGGCGAAGCAGTCAATGTAGATAAGTGGGGCATGAAAAAGCTTGCCTATCATATCAAGAAAGAAAGGCAAGGATATTATCTCTACATTGAATATGCCAGTAACCCCGATGCGGTTAACGAAATCGAGCGTATTTCTCGAATCGATGATCAAGTGTTGAAATACATTACCGTGAAAACACAGGACGTGTATGAACCTGGCCCAATCAAAGGCCGGGAGAAACCCGCTTCCGCTATCGATATCACCGGAGACGGCTCAAGAACGCACGACCGTGATGCGGATGATTCATCCGACTCAGACGAATAGGGGTTAATCCGTATCATTCCTTGCAGATTAGGCCGTTAATATAAATGGCACAAACCAGACTTCGATTTTTCCTGCATGTGAATATTCTGATTTTCCGTATGTGATAATCTTCTCAAATAAATCAGTGGAGTGAACAAATGAAAGAATCCGCTTTTAAAAAAAGAAAGACCTTTACACGAAGGAAATTCTGTAGATTTTGCGTAGATACTGCACTTTACATCGATTACAAGGATGTAAGAACATTAAGAAATTTCGTGACCGAGAGGGGGAAAATTATTCCTCAAAGAATCTTTGGCACCTGCGCAAAACATCAAAGGCAACTCACGGAAGCAATAAAAAGGGCACGCCAGATCGCTCTTCTGCCGTATTCCGGTTACCCGCAGTTTTAGCGTAAAAACAAGTCTGCCAGTACAATAATAATGGTAGACTGTGTGGATAGAGGAAGACAGATCAGAATCCAGAACATTGCCGGAATTGTAGTTACAACACTGATAATTGCAGCGCCGGCATTAAGCGGTCAATTTACATGGCTGCACAGCCTGGCACCCCTGCCGGTATTTTATTACCTGACCGTACTAGGGAAACAACAAGGCGGCCCGATTATAATCACCTCGATGATTATAGCCGGAGCAATTTCCTTGTTGTTTGGATCGTTGCAAATTCTTCTGTTCACATTTACTTTTTTGCCTGTTGGATACATAATGTACAAGGCTTTAGCCCAGAATGAAAAGCCTGTAATTGCCGGCATGAAAGCCCTGCTGGTGCTTTTGATTTTCTGGGTGCTTTTCGGTTTAGTACTGGCAATAGTTTTGCAGAAGAATATTTATCAGGAATTTATACTGGCCCTTGATCAAAACATTGAGGCATCCTATAAATTATATGCTGAATCAGCAGAAATTCCTGAGACTACCAGAGAAGAAATTAAATTTGCTTTTGAGCAGTTAAAAATTATTCTTCCAAAGATATTTCCCGGACTGCTACTTATATCCATCTGCAGCACGGTTTGGCTGAATTTGCTGCTCGGAAATCTATTGATTAATAAAAAAAACCCGCAGCTCTCTTCCTGGGGAAACTACAGGGAATGGAGCCTGCCGGATTCTCTGGTTTGGGTGGCGATATTTACCGCCGCTGGATTGCTTCTGCCCTTTGCCAGTTTAAATATAATTGCAATGAATACAGCGCTTCTTCTCAGTGCGCTCTATTTTTTCCAAGGGTTGGCTGTTCTGGCGAATTATCTATCCAAATGGTCAATCCCCCTGGGGTTTAAAATACTTATATACCTGTTAATTCTAATACAGATATATGGAATAATATTGCTGGCGATTATCGGGATTATTGATGTCTGGTCTGATTTCAGAAAAATCAGAATGAACAACACAAAGAACATCTCATAACCTTAAAAAATAATTACTGAATCACAGCGGTTAATCATATTAATGATTTTTTTCAGACTGCTGGTAACCGATATTGTTTTTAAAGGAATCATGAAGTTTTAGCGGAGGAAAAAAATGGAAGTAATACTCAAAGAAACAATTGATACTCTTGGACAGGAAGGCGACTTAGTCAAAGTAAAGCCTGGATTCGGACGCAACTACCTGATTCCACAGAAAAAAGCTGTTCTTGCCAGTAAAGCGAATATCGCCCGGCTTGAACAGGAAAAAACTACGATTGAATCGCGCAGAAAAAGCGACAGGGAACAAGCGGAAGCGCTTGCGAAAAAGATTTCCAGACTCAATATTGTCATTGAGCAGAGAGTTGGAGATGAAAACAAACTTTTCGGCTCCGTAACTTCAGCTGATATCGCTGAAAAACTTGCCGAACTTGACGTGATAATCGACAAGAGGAAAATCCTCCTCGATGAACCGATCAAAACCATTGGCGAAACAATTGTGACGATTAAAGTCGGGTATCAAGTAAACGCCGAGGTTAAAGTTGAAATAGTTCCCCTTGCCGCTGACTAATATTCAACCCCAATGAGTAACTCACTAATAAAGATGTGTTTTGCCACGTATCTTTATTAGTGATTCATTTTTTTGACGGAACAAGCCTGAGTCTCCGTGGACGTCGTCTCATGAAGAGTGACGGGAACGGGTTATAAAGGCAACAGTATGACTGGATCCGATCATACGGCGAAGGAGATTCTTTGACCAGCCGGCATAACCGTCAGGAATAATTGAGCGGGGATCAGCCGTACTTATTTCACCGCGGAAATTGTCTTTTTATACTAATCAGGATATCCGCATGGATGATACCAAGACAATACATCGCCTTCCGCCCCAGAACCTTGAGGCTGAACAATGCGTCCTCGGCTCAATTCTCCTGCAACAAGGCACTTTGGCAAGAGCCTTGGAAATCATTATCGCAGATGATTTCTACCGAGAGGCCCATAAACTTGTCTTTCAATCCATGGTGGCTCTTTTTGATAAAAACGAGCCTCAGGACCTTATCACCGTTACAAACCATCTCAACGATGCCAAAAAGCTTGATGCCATCGGCGGTCCGGCCTATCTCGCAGCATTGACCGATATAGTTCCGGTCGCGGCAAATATTATATATTATGCCAAAATCGTCCGTGAAAAATCGGTCTTACGACGCCTGATCAGGACAACAACGGATATTGCCAGCCGCTGCTATGAAGAACAGGACGAGATTGACAACCTGTTGGATGAAGTCGAACAGAACATCTTTGAAATTTCAAACTCCAAAAGTACCCAATCCTATTATCCCATCAACGAAGTTGTCACCGAAGCGTTCAAATCCATTGAAAAGCTCTTTGAACGAAAAGAGCTGGTCACCGGTGTGCCCACAGGGTTTGCGGATCTGGATAAGATCACTGCCGGCCTGCAGCCTTCCGATCTGATTATTCTTGCCGGAAGACCCAGTATGGGGAAAACCGCCCTGGCAATGAATATTGCACAGAACACAGCGATTCTCCATAAAACCCCGGTGGGCGTTTTCAGCCTTGAAATGTCCAAGGAACAACTTGGCATGCGAATGCTCTGCTCGGTGAGTCGGGTGGATTCCCATCGCCTGCGAACCGGATTTCTCAAAGATCAGGATTGGCCGAAACTGACTCGCGCCGCCGGTATCCTTTCAGAAGCGCCGATATTCATTGACGATACCCCGGCAATCTCGGTCCTTGAATTGCGGGCCAAAGCCAGACGAATGAAAATGGAACATAACCTGGGGCTGGTGGTCATCGATTATCTGCAGCTCATGCGTGGGCGCGCCGGCCAGGAAAGAAGAGAACAGGAGATCAGTGAAATTTCACGATCGCTGAAGGCCATGGCAAAAGAGCTTCATGTGCCGGTCATTGCATTATCTCAGCTCAACCGGAGCCTTGAAAACCGGCCGAACAAACGCCCACAGCTTTCAGATCTTCGGGAATCCGGCGCCATTGAACAGGACGCAGACGTCATCGGCTTTATTTATCGCGACGAAGTCTATAATAAGGCGGAAGACAACCCGCGGCGCGGCATCGCTGAAATTATCATCGGCAAACAACGAAATGGCCCAACAGGTACCATTGATCTTACTTTTCTCGATCAATTCACCACGTTTGAAAGTCTTGCGCACTTTGACGGCTCAAATTGAATTTGACTGAGTAATTATCGTAAACAATAATCTCGTCCAAGAGTTTTTAAGGAACAGCATTCAAATGACACAACTACCCGCCAAATACGATTTCAATGCCATTGAAAGCAAGTGGCAGGAAAAATGGCGCCAACAAAAAACCTTCAGGGCAGTTCCAGATCCTTCCCGAAAAAAATACTACCTGCTTGAAATGTTCCCCTATCCTTCCGGCAGGATCCATATGGGGCACGTCCGCAATTACACCATCGGTGATGTGGTGGCACGCTTCAAGCGCATGAAAGGGTTCAATGTGCTTCATCCCATGGGATGGGACGCCTTCGGGCTGCCTGCTGAAAATGCGGCGATCAAGCATAATACCCATCCGGCAAAATGGACGTATGAAAACATCGATTACATGCGGAACCAGTTGCAACGCATGGGTTTCAGTTATGACTGGGATCGTGAGCTCGCCACATGTGATCCGGATTATTACCGCTGGGAACAGCTCTTTTTTATCAAATTGTTTGAAAAGGGCCTTATCTACCAGAAAAAAACCTCCGTCAACTGGTGTGAGACATGCCAGACAGTACTTGCAAACGAGCAGGTTATTGACGGCGCCTGCTGGAGATGCGACCAGCACGTTCTTCCCAGGGAGATGAATGGCTGGTTTTTCAAAATCACCGATTATGCTGATGAATTGCTCGCCAACTGCGACAACCTGAAAGGATGGCCCGAAAAGGTCCTCACCATGCAGCGCAACTGGATCGGTAAAAGCATTGGCGCGGAAATTGATTTTCCCATACAGGGCCAAACCGACACTCTCAAAATATTTACAACCAGACCCGATACCATTTTCGGCGTAACCTTCATGTCCATCGCCCCGGAGCATCCTCTGGTTGCAAAACTCACCAGAGGCACCCCGCAGGAAACGCCGGTAGCTGATTTTGTAAAACGCACAATCGCCCTTAAGCAACGCCAGAAACCAGATGATGAAGTTGAAAAAGAAGGCGTATTTACCGGCAGTTACTGTGTGAATCCGTACACCGGTGACAAAATACCCATCTATGTTGCAAATTTTGTTTTGATGGAATACGGCACCGGCGCGGTAATGGCGGTGCCGGCCCATGACCAGAGAGATTTTGAGTTTGCGAAAAAATATGACATCCCGATCAAGGTAGTCATTCAGCCTGCGGATAAACCGCTTGACCCGGCTGATATGGAATGCGCCTATGAAGATCCGGGTATTCTGGCAGGTTCAAACGAATTCGACAACATGCCTTCCTTAGAAGCAAAGGAGGCAATCACTCAAAAAGCTGAAAAAGAAGGTTTTGGAAAAAAACAGACCACCTTCCGGCTCCGGGATTGGGGTATTTCCAGGCAACGGTATTGGGGATCGCCGATCCCGATGATCTTCTGCAAAAAATGCAGCTGGCAGCCTGTTCCTGAAAACGAATTGCCCGTCACCCTGCCCACGGATATCACCTTTGATTCATCCGGGAAATCGCCGCTGCACACCCTCGAGGAATTCTATACCACCAAATGCCCTTCCTGCAATGGTGAAGCCCGAAGAGAAACAGATACCATGGATACCTTTGTGGAATCTTCCTGGTATTTTGCCAGGTATACCTGCCCGGATTTCACTGCCGGCCCCCTGAAAAAAGATGCGGTTGATTACTGGCTGCCGGTGGACCAGTACATCGGCGGCGTTGAACATGCGATTCTGCACCTATTGTACGCCCGCTTTTTCACAAAAATCATGAGGGACCTCGGATACCTTACCATCGACGAGCCGTTTGAAAATCTTCTGACCCAGGGCATGGTCATCAAGGACGGCACGAAAATGTCAAAATCCAAGGGAAATGTTGTTGATCCCAATGAGTTGATTGAACAATACGGCGCTGATACGGTTCGGCTGTTCAGTCTGTTTGCCGCTCCCCCTGAGCGCGACCTTGAATGGAGCGAAAAAGGTGTTGAAGGCGCCTTCCGATTCCTGAATCGGGTTTTCCGTTACATGGCTGATAACGGGCCTTTTAAGCAAAACGACTCAACTCAGGAGCTGAATGAATCAAGCCGGGCCCTGCATCGAAAAACCCACCAGACCATCCAGAAAGTAACAAATGATATTGACGGCAAACTGCATTTCAATACGGCGATAAGCGCAGTCATGGAGCTGGTTAACACCCTCATATCCCTTACCTCGGAAGAAACCGGCAATACTGTTGATCCGAAAGTAATCCGCGTTGCAGTGGAAACGATTATTCTGCTGCTGACCCCCATGGTGCCGCATTTCTGCGAAGAACTATGGGAATCTCTGGGCAATGAACGACCATTAAGTGAAACCCCCTGGCCGGATTTTGATCCGGAAGCTGCAAAAGATGAAGAATTGACTATTGTTCTGCAGGTCAACGGCAAAGTGCGCAGCCGAATCACGGTCCCCCCGGCCATTGATGATGCAAGCCTTAAAGAAATGGCACTTGCCGATGAAAAGATACAGAAATTTATCGATGGCAAGCCCATCCGTAAAATAATTGTCGTGCCCAAAAAGCTTGTTAATGTTGTGGCATAAACAAATGAATCTTTTTCAATGGATCCCGCAACTGCTTCTGGTTTCTGTTCTGGCAATAAGTAGCTGTGGCTACCATGATCCCTATTCAACACCGTTGGAAGTAAAAGGTGACAAGGCAAAACTCCATATTGGCATCTGGACTAACCAGACAAATGAACTGGGAGTTGATTCGCTGATGCATACGGCGCTGGCAAACTGGCTGACCCAATCAAAACAAATACTGTTGGTGGATGAGCCGGACCAGGCGGATATAAAACTGACCGGAACGGTTCAATCGGTAAAATATCCAGGTACATCCTACAATGCCTATGATCAGGCCGTTGGCCTCAAGGCACAGATAACCGTCAGCTACAGCCTGACCCAAACCAATACAAAACAAGAAGTGATAAAGATAAAAAGTGTTACCAAGGAAACAACCTTTTCAGTCGGGAGTGATCCGGCTTTCACCCAGAGCAACAAAAAAAAGGCTTTGGCGAAAATCGCCGAGGATTTGAGTGAAGATATCTATATGCAGATTTTTTACGCGCTCACCCGTAAAACATATATCGATTGATTTTAAAAAACTTAGAAATTCTACAATCAATAAACCATTTTTAACTGGAGGAAATAAATGCCGTCAAAAAGAGAACTCGCCAACGCAATACGCGCATTAAGCATGGACGCGGTACAGAAGGCCAAATCAGGGCATCCCGGCATGCCTTTAGGGATGGCGGACATTGCGGAAGTGCTGTGGAATGATTTCATGAATCATAATCCCAATAATCCCGGGTGGGCCAACCGGGATCGATTTGTCCTCTCAAACGGCCACGGTTCCATGCTCATCTACTCCCTCCTCCATCTCAGTGGCTATGATCTGCCAATTGAGGAACTAAAAAACTTCAGACAGCTGCATTCAAAAACACCGGGGCACCCGGAATATGGTTATGCGCCGGGCGTTGAGACCACAACCGGTCCTCTGGGCCAGGGCATTGCCAATGCTGTTGGCATGGCAATAGCCGAAAGGACCCTTGCCGGGCAGTTCAACAGACCGGGACATACGATCATTGACCATCATACTTATGTTTTTCTCGGTGACGGCTGCATGATGGAAGGCATTTCCCATGAAGTCTGCTCGCTGGCCGGCACTCTGGGACTTGGAAAACTCATAGCTTTCTACGATGATAACGGTATTTCAATCGACGGCGAAGTTGAAGGCTGGTTTACCGACAATACTCCGGAACGCTTCAAGGCCTATGGCTGGCATGTCATTGAAAATGTCGACGGCCACGATGCCGATGCCATAACCAAAGCCACCCGGAAAGCCCGCAAGGTAGTCGACAAACCCACCCTGATCTGCTGCAAAACCATCATCGGCTGGGGTTCGCCCAATAAACAGGGCAAAGAGGACTGCCACGGCGCGCCGCTGGGTGATGCTGAAATCGCTCTGGTCCGCGATACCATCGGCTGGCACCATGCCCCCTTTGAAATCCCGGCAGATATATATGCCGGCTGGGATGCCAAGAAAAAGGGCACAGACCTTGAATCTGCATGGAACGACACATTAGCAGCCTACAAAAAAGATCACCCTGAACTTGCTGCCGAACTTGAACGCCGGTTAAATGGCGACCTTCCTGCAGATTGGGACGCCAAGGCCGCTGCATATATAACTTCCGTCAATGCCAAAGCTGAAAAAATCGCCAGCCGCAAGGCCTCACAAAACTGCCTGAACGGTTATGGGCCGCTCCTGCCCGAACTCATCGGCGGTTCTGCGGATCTTGCAGGTTCAAATCTCACCATCTGGTCCGGCAGCAAACCGATTAATCAAGACCCCAGCGGCAACTACATATATTTTGGCGTCAGGGAATTCGGCATGGCGGCAATATGCAACGGTATCAAGCTTTACGGCGGATTCATGCCCTATTGTTCGACATTCCTGATGTTCTCCGAATATGCCAGAAATGCCCTGCGCATGGCAGCCCTGATGAAGATCCAGAATATTTTCGTCTTCACCCACGATTCCATCGGTTTAGGCGAAGACGGGCCCACCCATCAGGCAGTTGAACAGACCGCAACCATTCGGATGATTCCAAACATGAGTGTCTGGCGCCCATGCGACGCGGTTGAATCAGCTGTTTCCTGGAAAATGGCCCTTGAGAAAAAGGACGGCCCAACAAGCCTTATGTTTTCCAGACAGGGTTTACCCCATCAGCAGCGCACCACCGAACAGATTGCCAATATCGCCAGAGGCGGATACATCCTCAAAGACTGTGACGGCACTCCGGATGCGATTATCATCGCCACCGGTTCAGAGGTCAGCCTTGCAATGGACGCCGCAACCGTTCTGCAAGCGCAAGGCACCAGGACCCGGGTTGTCTCAATGCCGAACACCAATGTTTTCGACCTTCAGGATGCAAAGTATCGTCAGTCAGTCCTGCCGGCCGGCGTAAAATCCAGGGTGGCGGTTGAGGCAGGGGTCAGCGACTTCTGGCGTAAATATGTCGGTCTGGATGGTGACGTTGTGGGCATTGATGTCTTTGGCGAGTCGGCGCCGGCCGATGAATTGTTCAAATACTTCGGTTTCACCGTTGAAAATATCGTCAGTAAAGTACAATCTGTTTTATAATTTTTAGCCACGGATCCGGAGGGAAATACACTGAACTCTACTATTCGGTGCATTTCCCTTCGGGTCCGTGGCTTTTTTTTTGTATTTCCATATAACTTTTTCCCTGGCTACCCACCCCGAATCCAATGCAGATCGGCCCTCTATCCATCGAAAACCCTTTTATTCTCGCTCCCCTGGCAGGATATTCGGACCTGCCCTTCCGAATACTGTGCCGGGAATATGGCGCAGGTCTCTGTTATTCTGAGATGATCAGCTGTCATGGTCTCAGCTATCATCAGCAGAACACCCTGGCAATGATTGTTACCGCAGAGGAAGAACGCCCCGTTGCCATGCAGCTCTTTGGCAGCGAACCGGAAATTATGGGCGAGGCGGCAGCCATTCTGTCCGCACAGCCCATCGACATGATTGATATCAACATGGGATGCCCGGTAAGAAAAGTCATCAAGAAAGGAGCCGGCGCGGCCCTGATGAAAGAACCGGCGCTGGCAGCTTCAATAATCGAAAATGTCTGCCGGAACTCAAAGCAACCGGTTTCCGTAAAATTCCGTACCGGCTGGAATCATCAGAATAAAAACGCCGTGGAATTCGCCAAAATGGCCGAAGGATCAGGCGCCCAGGCAATTACCATTCATGCGCGAACCTGGTCCGATGGTTTTGGCGGCACCGTGGAATGGGACTTGATCCGTCAGGTTAAACAGGCGGTGAAAATTCCGGTGATCGGCAACGGCGACATACATTGCTACCAGGACGGCCTGGAGATGATGGAGCAAACCGGCTGTGATGCGGTGATGATCGGTCGCGCAGCACTGGGGGCGCCATGGATATTCAGTCCGGAAACAACTCTGCCGGTGTCCGCCGGAACAAGGATTACCGCATTACAGCGCCACCTGGAACTTGTTGCCCGCTACCAGCCGGTTGACCGGATGCTGGGCATGATAAAAAATCATGCCGGCCGTTATTTCAAGGGAATGAACGGCGGCGCGGCGATCCGCAAAAACATATATGACGTAAAGTCCTTTGCTGAACTTGTCCAACTGATCACAAGACTTCTTGAAAGCTCATAGCACTCTGGTGTAGAGTTTATTATAATTCTTGAGGATTTGACATCAGTCTATGAAATTTACCCAATAGCCGACATGACCAATACAATCCGCCAAAACATTTCTCTGTATTTCCTCGTCATTCTATTTGTTTTTTTCCTGGTCAAAATATTCCCGTCAACCGCCAATGCCGCCTGCTCTTCCTACAAAGGCCGCGCCACCATCAATGAAATTCACCGAAGTGGAAACAGCACAAGACATGTCGAGGTCAAACTCCTTGACGCAAGCATTCTCGCTGCGACCTATGACTACTGGACGGTGAATATCTGCAGCAATGCACAGGGATGCACCGGAAATATCTCCCTTTCGGCTGCCAATGATTCCACCTACCCTTGGGTAGTCATCGAAAAAGCTCTTATTACCGACCAGGATTATATTGATCTTACTGCCGGTGGCGGCATGGATATTATCCTCAAAGATGGCTCCGGTAACACGATCGATTATATCAGTATAGAAAATTTTACAGATCAACAGGATACAAGCTGTACACCCGCCTATGACTGGGAAGGTGATGGCTCAAATACCAAGACCACGGCCCGTGAACCGGACGGTTCAGGCGACTGGGCAATTCCCGGCCCCGGCAACTCCGTGCCGCCGACAACCGGCACTACCAACGATACACTACCGGATGGCTCCAGCCCGCCTCGCTTGGATATCTCAAATGTTACTGTGACTGCTGGCGGATTAGCGACATTCACTCTTACCTTGCTTGACCCAGTACAAAGTGATCCGACGGATGATTACACGGTTACTTTAGATTATTTAACCATTGATGATACCGCTTTGGCCGGCACCCATTATACTGCTGCAAGCGGCACCATTACCTTTCCGGAAGGATCAGCTGCAGGTTCCAGTAGTGAACAGACCATTGATGTATCCACAGTATCAAGTTGTGCAGCAGGTGCTGATCTCGATTTCTGGCTTTATCTCTATAACCAGGTCAACGTTTCCCTGCAGAACCAGTTTGCCATCGGAACAATTGAGTATTCCGGAGGCGGATCTGCCGACCATTTTGATATTGACCATGACGGCGCAGGAATCAATTGTCTTGCCGAAGGCCCGATCACCGTTACCGCTGAAGATGTGGGAAACGCAACCGTCACCTGCTTTGCCGGAACCATAACCCTTAACACCGGCACAGGAAAAGGGACCTGGACCCTTGCAAGCGGCAACGGCACATTCACCGATGCAACGGCCAATGACGGCATTGCGACTTACGCATACGTTAGCAGCGACCTGGGCACAGCATCCTTCAATCTGCTGTATGAGGAAGGAACCTCCCCGATAAATATCTCAATAACCGATGGAACCACAACGGACGATGATTCTGAAGGTACGATCACCTTTTCTCCCAGCGGATTTACGGTCACCGCATCAGCCCTCAACCCTCTCAGCATTCCAAACCCGATAAACGATCCTATCACCTCTCAAACCGCAGGCACTGACTTTACAATGCATATCGCAGCCTATGGCCAGACCGCAACCGATCCTATCTGCGGTATAATCGAAGCCTATGACGGGGTGAAAGCCATCAAGTTCTGGTCAACGTATCATGAACCGGACCTAATCCTGACCCCTGCCTGCTGTACTAATCAAGTGGCAGTCAACACCATAGCTATTGCAACCACCGAAGCTGCCTCGGCCACCCAGAATGTCACCTTTGCCGCCGGGCAGGCCTCGGTTACCGTCAAATACAAAGATGTCGGCAATATCCAGATTGAGATGAAAGACGACACGGTGACCGAACCGGCGCCGCCAACCGGGATCGCCGGTGCCTCGTCGCAGTTTGTCGTCAAACCGGCAAACTTTACCCTTGCCAACATCATCCGCACCAGTGACGCCTTTGCCAATCCGGTTGCTGTGGATGAAAACGGTACGGTGTTTATTAATGCAGGAAATGACTTCACCGCCACAGTCAGGGCCTTGGATGCCGAGGGCGACCCCACACCGAATTACGGTTTGGAGGATGTCCCGGAAACAGCCCTGCTCACCCCGGCTCTCGTTGCGGCAGGCGGCGCAAATAATCCGGCCATACAGTTTACCACGGGTTTTGATTTCAGCAATGCCGTGGACTGTACGACTTTTGCGGTTTCCGCCACGCCAACCGGCTGCACCACAGGAACCGATTTTTCCTGGGCAGAGGTGGGGATCATCACCCTCACCCCCAGCATCAGTGGCGGAGATTATCTTGGTGCCGGCGATGTCACCGGCACAGTCACGGGCAATGTCGGCCGCTTCATCCCGGACCATTTCACCACGTCCTTTTCCAACGGAACATTCGCCAACAGTACCGGGGCCATGACCTATACTGGCCAACCATTTACTTATACAGCTGGGTTGGAACCCACCATTACCATCACTGCGGCAGATGCGTCAAACAACCCTGTAGGCAATTATTTAAGCCTGTTCCGGAAACTTGCAACCACGGACATTTCACTCACCTACCCCACCGCTGATTCCACCACCAACGGTGTGGATCTCCTAACCCCCATGGCAGTTACCACGACACAGACCGGCGAAGCCCTTTCAAACGCCGCTCCGATGATTTACACCTTCGGCGCCGACACCTTTGAATATACCCGAACACTGCCCAGCGACACTGACAATGCGCTTATTGCACCCTTCCCTTGCGACCTGTTGATTCAGCTCACGGCTATTGCCGACAGCGACGGGGTGACCGCGAACGACCTGGGCACCCCCAAGGATATCACCCCATCCTGCGGAGCAATCGATATCCGCTACGGCCGGGCCACGGCGATGAACGGTTTCGGT
>JAHJJF010000128.1 GCA_018823135.1 Pseudomonadota bacterium | reverse complement strand
TAAGGAAATCATCTTCTACTGCGCCTGACCTGCGGAGGGAAGCGCTGCCGGTCAGGCAGTAAAATTTGCCGAACAGGGTTTCACAAATACCAAAGCACTTCTGGGTGGTGTTACCGCCTGGAAGGAGGCCGGATTGCCCATTCTCTAATTTGTGCATCTTCGACTTTGATTAACCGCGTCCAAAAGGTCTTTGGCTGTACCTTTGATGACTTGAGTCAGAATTGGCCAAGATTCTGTTTCTCCGTCAAAAAATATTGCATTTCATTCAAGATAAAAGTAGAAATGGTTTATCAGGATTAAGAACAGCAGATATTCCATCTTCAATTCTAACAGAAAAATGGTTTTTATATGAACAATCTGACCCGCATCATATTGCTTGCCTGGATTTTGACCTTTGTCGCTGTCGTATGCGCAACTTCAGCCATAGCCATGACCGACCGGGAATTCGTCGCGGCTGTTGAACAAAAAGGACTGCAACGAGCTATTCCCCTCGCCCTTTCCGAGGGAAAAAGCCTGGAGGGCATTATTGCAGCCGCCCTGAGTATTAAAGGAATGTCCCCAGAAACTGTCTTGTTGGCACTTTTTCAAGCCGGCGCAAGTAAGGAGGAAGTTATTAATGCCGCTTATGCCCAAGGAGTGTTGGCCACAGACATCGTCTCTGCCTCCAGACAGTATGCCAGCCTGCTGAATCGCCCAGAAGGTGATACCACGATGGAATCCCCAACCTTGGCCCCCGAACCCTCCAGGCCGTCGTCCCGTCCGTCGATAATCCCGGCTGCAGTCGCAGGACAGCTCAACAGGGTAAATTCCAGGCCTCCCGAACCATTTACCAGTCCCTCTACATTTTAAAATATGAGTGTGAAGAAGACCGGTGGTTCATCTGCCGCTTGCTTCGCTTCCTATGCTTTTTACGAATCATTAATAAAATCTAACTTAAATAGTATACAACTACTCCACTCCGGCTAATTAAAATGAAACAGATTATAAGCGCTATAACGATATTGATCCTGACGATGTTCTGCACCCCTTTGTTTGCAGCTGATGACGATCAGGACAAAAAAGACACCGACCTTGAGACAAATGATATTTTTTCCGCCCGAAGCGGCTACATTCATCCGTTCCTGTCCATCGGCGCAAAGAACTCGGACAATATCACCAACACTAAAGACGACACCATCGACGACTGGAGCACCATCTATTCGCCCGGGATATGGGTAACAACAACCCCGAAACATGATATTTTCCTCAATCTCAACACTTCCAACACTTCCCCGGGCGGCCGGTTCCAGGAAGTTGACAAGCAGGAGACCTTCAGCCGGTTCCAGGCCTATGCCCTGTATGCCGCCACAATCGAAGAATACAGTTCACACTCAGAACGGGACACTACCAAACAGGCAGCAGAGGCATCTTTGCAGGCTAATCTGCCAGGGAGCCTTTCCTTTGATGTGTTCGGCAAATACACCGACTCTGAAGATCCAATGGGCACCGGTGACTCCACGGAGATCGAGAAATATACAAACAATCTCTACGGGACAATCCTGCAATATGATTTTACTGAAAAATTCAGCATCCGCGCTGAATACAGTCAATTTTATCTTGATTACGACCTGGAGATCAGCAAAGGAAAAAACCGAGAAGACAGCTCTTATGGCGCATATTTCTTTTATAATTACTCCCCGAAGACCTCTCTTTTCATTCAGTACGAAAACATTGCTGTATCCTATGAAACCAATACCACCCAGGACAGTGATCAGAATTATATTTACGCCGGCCTGAAATGGCGTAGCGCAGAAAAGACCAGCTTCAAGGGAAAAGTAGGCTACATTGATCGTTCAAGCGACAATCCTCTCGCCCCCAGCAAGACAGGTGCGGTGATGGAAATAACCGTTGAACACGATTTTACGGCCAAGACCGGAATCCAATTCCTGGCCTCCCATAAATTGAATGAGTCGACGATTTCCACCTCTGCCTATTCCACCGACACTACCGTACAGCTGTCCGTCAATAAAAATTTTACTGAAAAAATCGATTCCATCCTTTACCTCGGCTACACCAGGACGGATTTTGAAGGCAATGCCGGAATCGGCAGGTCCGATGACGTTTTCTCCATTACCCCTGTTTTTCGTTATACCTTCACAAAGTGGTTGCAGGCCGAGGCAGAGTTTAGTCACACGGAACGCGACTCGGATGTAACTGCCTTCGACTACAAGACCAATACCTTCTATCTCCGTTTGAATGCCGGGTTATAACCTCCGGAATCCATGTAATCCACTAATTCACGGAATACGACTGCTCCGCGCTAAGCATTATCCTTTGTAGTCTGCAACCTTATAATTTATACAATGAGTAAGTCGATGCGCAGATATTTTTTTCAGTCACATTATCCCCACCCTCTCCTGGCAGCATTGCTTTTTTTCCTGCTGATCCTGCCTTCCGAACCGCTGCACGCCGGGGATTATACGGTAGGCCAGGATGATGTACTGAAAATCAGTGTTTACGATCACCCGGATCTTCAGACCACCGTTCGGGTTAACGGCAGTGGCCAGATCCAGATGCCACTAATCGGCTATGTTGACGTAGGCGGATTGAACATTTCTCAGGTTTCAAACAAGTTGGCAGGTTTACTTGCCGACGACTACATCGTTAACCCGCAGGTCAATGTTTTCATTGAGGAGTATGGCAGCAATAAGGCGGTGATCCTCGGCATGGTCCATAAACCGGGATTATATGAGTTGAGCGGTTCCACAACCTTGCTTGAATTGATTTCCCAGGCTGGCGGGACCACTGAAGGCGCAGGCAACATTGTCACCATCAAACGCGCCGGGATTTCGGATAAAACCAGCATTCTCACAATTAATCTAGAGGCTCTGATGAAGAACGGAGATATCTCCCAGAACATCCAGATCAACAACAAGGATAATGTATATATTCAAAGGGCTGGGATGTGTTATGTCACCGGTGAAGTAAAAAGCCCCAATGCATACAAGATCGACGATGACACTACAGTGCTGAAGGCCATCACCCTGGCCGCAGGTTTTACCGGCAAGGCAGCAAAAGGCAAAATTCGAATCATCCGAATCACCGGCGGAGAAAAAACCGAACTCAACGATGTCAAGCTGGATACCCGGGTACTCCCGGATGATGTCATTGTGGTACAGGAAAGTTTTTTCTGATCTTTTGCGATGCGCACCACTCTTCTGATCAGAGCCAGAAAACAGTCTGTTCTGATTGATGCCCCAATAACCTTATTTTTTTTAATCGATAATCCATGACCCCTCCCCCGGAAGAACACATTCTAGAAGAAGAAATCAGTCTGCGCGATATCGTTCAGGTTTTCAGAAAACGCAAGGGCGTGATGATGACTTTTATCTTCATTACCATGGCCATCGGCCTCTTGGGCACCCTGACCGCCACTCCCTACTATATGGCAAGTGTCCAGATGCTTATTGAACGCAACTTGGACACGGCAGTCCAGGGGAAAGAATCTCTTCCTTATGAACCAGACTTTCTTGGAACCCAGGTCAGTATCATTCAGAGTCCTAATGTTGTCGGCAGGGTCGTAAAAAAACTTGGCCTCGATACCAGATACCGTCATTTCTTTATTCAGCAAGACAGTCCGTCATTCAGGAAATTCCTGATATCATGGATCAAAGAAACGATTCAATCAATCATGCCTGCCATGAGCAGCAGCAAAATCACCAACCCCTTTGATGATGCTCAAACTCCCAGCGATTCTGACACCATCACCGCCATGATCCAAAACAGGTTAACCGCCACCCCCCTGCGCAACACCAAAATCGTCACCATCACTTACCTTGATGAAAATCCCTTCCTTGCCCAACTGGTCGCCAATGCCCTGGCCGATGCCTATATGAATGAAATGCTTGAAATCAAAATGAATTCGAGCAATTACGCTATTAAGTGGATGGCCAGCAAAGCCGAGGAAGAGCAGAAAAAACTCGAAGAATCAGAACGGAAGCTGCAACTGTATACCCGTGAGCACGATATTGTAACCTTAGAGAATAAAATAACCATCCTGCCTCAAAGGCTGGATGAATTCAGCCGGGAACTTTCCAGAGCTCAGGTCGCCCGGCGCGAACTTGAAGAAGTGTACAACCAGATCCAGGGGGCCGGTGACAACTTATCCGCCCTTGAGGCCATCCCGCTCCTTGCCGCCAATAAAACCCTGCAATCACTGCAGGACCAGTCCCTTAAAATCGAACAGCACATTTCCGAACTCTCAAAGAAATACGGCCCCAAGCACCCCCTTATGATCAAGGCCATCAGTGAACGACAACTTCTCTTACAGGAAAAGAAAAACGAAATACAGAAAATCATCAGAACCACGAAAAACGATTATGATTTATCGCTTTCCCGCGAAAAAAACATTCAAGCCCTGCTGACCAGTACCAAACAGGAACTGCTGAACCTGAAGGAGCGTTTCACCCAGCATGATATCCTGAAGCGGGATATCGACACCAACCGGGTTCTTTATAATGCGCTCATAACTCGAACCAAGGAACAGGGTGCCAGTACCCAGACCCAGACAATTAATCTCTGGGTGGTGAAAAAAGCTGAACTCCCAATCACTCCGTCCAAACCACGCAAAATGCTCATAATGTCCCTGGCTTTAATGCTGGGAATTCTGGGAGGAATTTTCATTGCCTTTTTACTCGAAAATCTGGACAACACCATAAAATCACCGGAAGAAGTGGAGCTTCGCACCAATCTTCCTATTCTGGGAGTTATCAATAAGCATGATACCAAAAATCAGCCCATCGAGACCCTGGTTCGTAATGACCCCAAAAGCCAACTTGCTGAAAATTACCGTTCCATCCGCTCCCAGGTTCTCCTTTCCTCTGCGGACCATCCCCCTAAAAGCATACTTTTCTGCAGCGGCTCTCCCGGAGAAGGTAAAACTACCACGGTAGCCAATTTCGCAAGCATTCTGGCCCTGACCAATAGCTCCGTTCTGATCATCGACTGCGATATGCGCAAGCCCAGACTGCATAAAATATACGAGATTCCCAATTCAATGGGCCTCAGCAATTATCTCACCGGCACCTGTGATGAGGCCCCGATTATTGCGGCCCCCGGTCAAAATTTCCATATCATTCCCTCGGGACCGATTCCTCCGAATCCTTCCGAATTAATGACCTCCGGCCGCATGCGGCAATTGCTCAATGAAATGAAAGCCCAATACGATTTCGTCCTTTTTGATTCTCCGCCGGTGATGGGCGTGACCGACAGCCAGATTCTAAGCTCACTGGTAGACGGCACGATCCTGGTGGTCAGAGCAGGGAAAACGACCTGGGAACAATTGCACCACACTGCAAAAATGTTTAACAACGTCAAGGCGCAACTCCTTGGGGTGGTCCTGAACGGAATGAAACCTGACAAGGGCCACGGCTACTATTATTATCAAGGTTATTACGCTTACGGCAAGGATGAACAAAACTCTGTGGAATCGTCGCATCATGATTGATATCCACGCCCATATCCTTCCCGGGCTGGATGACGGTCCAAGCGATAAGGCAGACGCTCTGATGATAGCCGACATGGCGGCCAGGGACGGCATAAAAATCATAATCGCCACCCCACATATCCACATGGATACAAAAATTACTCCTTCATTGGTTAAGACACAGGTCGCCGCCTTCAATGACCTGCTGTATAAAGAAAAAATCAATATTTCCGTGCTGGCAGGCGGCGAGATTGCCTTTTCTTCTTCAATGAATACCCCTGCTGGATTTTGCCTCCATAAAGGCCCCTATCTCCTGGTCGAATTTCCGCACACCCACCTTCCCGACTCAGCCGCCGAATGGCTCTATCAACTACAACTTCAAGGCTTTTTGCCCATTATTGCACACCCTGAACGTAATCCCGCGGTGATTCGCGATCCTGGTCTGCTCATCAAGCTCCTGGTTCCCGGGGTTTTCGCCCAGATCACCGCAGAAAGCGTAACCGGTGGTTTCGGATCGCAGATTCAGCAATGCGCTCATTACCTGCTGCGCCTTGGCGCGGCTCACTTTATTGCCACCGATACCCATTCTCCGGACTTCCGAAAGCCCTGCCTTTCCAAAGCCAGAAAAATAGCGGCAAAAATCATCGGCAAGGCAGCAGCTGAAAAACTCGTAAGTGATCATCCCGCCGCCGTTATACAAGGCGAAAATTTACCGGACTTCGGAGGTTGACAGTGCACTCCGTTTCGTTCCGGCTCTTTGTTTTTATCCTGTTTTTCTGCCCTCTTGCCTTTGGCACCGTCGAACCCTGGTCACTGACGGTCATGGAGTTACTGGCACCCCTCGCCCTCCTCTTTCTGCTCCTGAGCTGCAACAGCCGGCAAAAATGGTATACCGTTCCCGGACTGTTACCCCTGGTCTGCTTTCTAAGTTTTCTTGCATTGCAAACCGTGCCCCTGCCCGCTCTGCTGATCAAGGTTCTTTCCCCTGCCGCCCACAGGGTATACAAGCCGGTGATCGATCTGGCCGGCGGCAATATTTTTCTGCCTCTTTCCATCAATGTTAATGCCACGGTTGCTGAATTCTTTCGCTTTTTCGCATACGGCTGCTTCTATATATTGACTGTGCAACTCCTTTCCGAATACAGCCGCTTGCGCAGAACCCTGCTCTTGGTGCTTGGCCTGGCCGGGACAATCTCCTTTTTTGCCATTCTCCAGAAATTTACTGCCGAGAACCTGATCTTCTGGTTCCGACCTGCGCCTGGTAATGTCATACCAACCGGGCCCTGGATCTATCGTAACCATTTTGCCGGATTCATTGAAATGCTGCTGCCGCTTAATCTTGCTTTTTTTCTCCATTACCGGCCAAGAATCCACTATGCAATGTCATGGCGTGAAAAAATACTTTCTATTTTCAATCTGCCCCATGCCAATCTTCATATCCTCCTCGGCTTCAGTTGCCTGCTCATGGTTGTATCCCTTTTTGTCAGTCTTTCACGGGGCGGGATAATCAGTGCCAGCATTGCGCTTATTTTCCTTGTCCTGTTCCTTTCCGGATTGGGTCTCCTGCAGCGGAAAATGATATTTGCCATGGCAGCCGGCTTGTCAGTGGTATTGGCCGTGGCCTGGTTCGGTTGGCAACCGATTCTTAATCGTTTTGGAAATATACTGAATGCCGGGGTAATCTTTGATCCACGCTTTCTGATCTGGAAGGATTCACTGCCGATTATTCGGGATTTCCCTCTTTTTGGCGCCGGTTTCGGAACCTATGTTCATCTCTTTCCACGCTATCGGAATTTTTTCACAGACCATAGTCTTCCTGATCATGCTCATAACGACTATATTGAGCTGCTTACTGATGGCGGCATTATCGGTCTCCTGCTTGCTGGATGGTTTCTGTTTGCAATTTTCCGCGCTGCATGGCAACGGATCCGCATCAGGCAGGATTCGTTCAGCCTCCTCATTTTTTACGGAGTCTGCTGCGGCATCATCGCCCTGCTGCTGCACAGTGTCACTGATTTCAACATGCATAACGGCGCCAACGGCCTCTATTTCTTTTTTCTCTGCGGCCTGCTGGTATCAACAGCCACTACTCGCCGTTATGGGAGAACACGCAAAACCTATCTTGACCACCAACCAGCGCCTTTAATCCGACTTGGCACTCCGGTAGCCCTGATCTGTGTCGGAGCCTTGCTGTTCAACCTTGGACAGGCCAAAGCCCATATCCACTTTCGACCTCTTGCAGACACCTACCTGAACCACAGGATCCCCCCCGATCGGCTTATTGCCTGGCGTCAACAAATAACCCAGGCCATGACTGCCGCTCCCCTGGATGCAGAGTACCCCTTTGCAAGAGCCGGGATTGAATCTTTTCTGAATAATTTTGACAATGCACGCACCTACTACATCAAGGCCTTACGCCTCAATCCTACCAATGCCGATTACCTGCTGCGCACAGGGTTGTACCTGGAAAGCATAAATCCCGAAGCTGGACAAATGCTGCTTACAGCTTCAATTAACTCCAATCCCCATAATGCCCAGGCCTATAAAGCACAAGCCGCTCGTTTACTGCAAACCGGCAGGATTGTTGAAGGCCTGGCCCAACTGCGTAACGCTCTTGCTCTTGAACCTGATCGGCTTCCAGAGTTCATTGCCATAACTCAAATTTACAATTTGGACATATCCGCTATCGAACAGATTCTGCCTCATCGGGTCCAACCGTACCTTTTTTTTGCATCGTATCTTGCGGAACTGAACGATATTGAAATGGCTGGCCATTACTATCGGCAAGCCATGTTACAGCTAGACAGAGAGAAAGAAATTCTCCCTGTTTTTTTTCTCACCCCGTATAATTTTTTTGTAAAAAACAAACAGTATGAACAAGCCCTGGCCTTTCTTCGTCAGGGGATTGAATACCTGCCAGAGCAGGCTGAATTAAGACTCCGGGCGGGTGATGTCTACCATAAACTCGGCATAGATTATCGAGCCGAGGAAGAATATCGGCAGGCCCTGGCAATTAATCCGAAAAACCGAGAGGCCTCGGATTGGCTGCGAAAAAAAGGAAACCAAACAACCGCAGAATTTGAATAAAAGATAAACACCAAAAAATGATGCCCTCACCCAATAAAGGATGAAGGCATTTATAAAAATAAATTCGGCGGCGACTGGGACCCCCACAGTCGAAACCCCGTTCAGACCACCCGCGCTGAAAAGATTAACTTCCGTGCTCGCTCCTTTTCTTCCGGTAATTTCTTAAAAATACGCAAAAAAAAATGCCCTCACCCAGTAAAGGATGAAGGCATATATAAAAAAGAATTCGGCGGCGACCTACTCTCCCACACAGTCACCCATGCAGTACCATCGGCGCTGAGAAGCTTA
>JAHJJF010000127.1 GCA_018823135.1 Pseudomonadota bacterium | reverse complement strand
GCGCCCGGGATACCAGAATCCCACCAGGATCCGATATTCCCGGAGTCCCGGCATCAGAAACCACCGCGACGTCCTCTCCCCCCTGCAATTTCTCGATAAACAGATCGGACCGCTCCACCTCATTGCCTTTGAAATAACTCTGCAAAGGGGTTTTAATCCCTAAATGGTTGAGGAGTTTTCTGGTCCGGCGGGTGTCTTCTGCGGCTATAAGACTCACCTGCCCAAGGATTCGAATTGCCCGGAGCGTGATATCTTCAAGGTTGCCTATGGGAGTGGCAACCACAAACAATGTGCCGGTTACAGGAGATGAGTCGATTTTCTTTGGTTTTTTTTGCGCCACAACCAACCTAAAAAACGGGCATAGAGAGTTTGAACTGCGTACAGCCCGGTTTGCTTTCGCAATGGATCACAGAATTACATTCGTGAGCTAATGTATTTGCCATATAAAGGCCGAGACCGGAAGCATTTTCTTTGGTTGTAAAAAAGGGCTCAAAAATTCTTTCCATATTTTCAGGACTGATTCCCGGGCCATTATCCCGGATGAGTACTTCTGCCTTACCATTTTGAAGAGTTGATTCAACAAACAGCTCATGAGGGCCTTCAATGCTCCTCATCGCATCGACGGCATTTTCAAGCAAGGCACAAATAATCTGGTGGACTTCAAGTTGAAACTGCTTCAACGGAGGCAGGGTTTCATTCAAAGAAAATTGTTTATGAACTTTATGTTTAAAAAAGGAATCCGCTTTTAAAAAATCAACCTCATCCGTGATAATCGAATTTAGCGTGTAGCTGGCTGAATCCGTACCCGCCTCAAAATCCTGAAAAGATGCGGTGCGTCGCATGATATTCTGAATCGAACGCACACTCCCTCCCATAGTTTCATGGAGGCTCGCACGCCGTTTGAGCATTTCCCTGAGTTCAAGCAATTCCAAAGATTCTCCGCCTTCTTTAAGGTCTTGAACAATCCTGGCAAGCAATTCATCGGCCTTGACAAACATCATGGAAATCAGCTCGGACTGCATGGTAATTGCCTGTATATCACCATTCATATTATGAACCAAGCCCCTGTAAAGCCGGCCGATTGCCGCATCATGGCTCTGCTGAAGATATGCTTTTTCCCAAGCGTCATTATGGTTTAATTTATTTTTTTTCATAAATATCGAATACAACACTTGTTAGGATATTACAACAACCCTTTTAAGAAAACTTGACGCGCAATAAATAAGCCATTAATATGTGAGTAAGTGATCATATATTAATACATGTTTTCATATTATATTATTTCATACTATAAACATCACTATATTTCAAACAGCAAAAACGAGCAGCTTTTACTGATTTTCATCCGCCCTATAAAGGACACTAAATGCCTGAAACCCAAGACGATCAATGTCGCTGCAAAATAATTCATGGAGAAAGAGTTGAAGCGGCCCGCAAATCAGCCATCGAATCAAATGAACTGCATAATGCTGTTGATCTTTTAAAGGCAATGGCCGACACCTCCCGTTTCAAAATAATCCACGCACTCAAGGAAGATGAGATGTGTGTCTGCGATCTCGCGGCCTTGCTTGGTGTATCGCAATCCGCGGTGAGCCACCAGCTACGGCTATTACGAAATTTACGACTTGTCTCAAACAGGCGCCAGGGACCGATCCTGTATTACCGCCTGAACGATACACATGTTGAACAACTCATGAACATAGCTCTTGAACATATTCGCGAATAACAAGGAAACACTGCTTTGGAATATATACTTGAACTCATTGAAAACGTCTTAACCGCATCCTGGCATATGCTGCTGGATGCTTCCCTGTTTATACTTTTTGGCATATTAATCGGCGGATTACTCAAGGTCTTCCTTTCAGCAGCCTTTGTTGCACAACATCTTGGCAAGGGAAAATTTTCATCCGTCTTCAAAGCGGCGCTTTTCGGCATCCCGATTCCGCTCTGCTCATGCGGCGTGCTCCCCGCTGCCGCCGCCCTAAAAAAACAGGGGGCAAATAACGGCGCCACTACCGCTTTCCTGATTTCAACGCCTGAATCAGGTGTCGACTCCATCAGCATCACCTATGCCTTGCTCGACCCGATCATGACCATTGCCAGGCCCGTTGCCGCTTTTTTCACGGCGGTGGCAGCGGGAATCACCGAAAACCTTCTCCATTTCCAGCAGGATGACGATTGGCAGAGAGTCATTGACAAGAGCTGCCCCATTGATAATTGTTGCGACGGCAAGGACTGCCCGCCAGAAGAGCATGCTTCCCATCATTCATTTTTGGAAAAATTACGCTCCGGACTCAACTTTGCCATCAATGATCTCTGGGGTGATCTTGTGGGCTGGTTTGCCGCCGGACTATTGATGGGCGGCCTGATCACCACCCTGATACCCGATACATTCATGACCAGATATCTCGGCGGCGGCATTGAATCCATGCTCATCATGCTTGCCGTGGGAATCCCCATGTACATCTGCGCCACCGCATCAACGCCCATAGCCGCGGCCTTGATCATTAAAGGGGTAAGCCCCGGCGCCGCCCTGGTCTTCCTGCTGGTGGGCCCGGCAACCAATATCACCTCGCTTTCCGTTCTCTTTGGTATTCTCGGAAAACGCGCCACCGGCATCTACCTTCTTTCACTTTCCTTTTTTGCGGTGTTGTCCGGGCTTCTTCTCGACTGGATATACGGAGTTTCCGGAATCTCCGCCCGGGCGATTGCCGGCCAGGCCAGCGAAGTTATTCCAGAATGGGCCAATCTTTTCGGAGCAATTATTGCCATCGCCCTTTCAATAAAGCCCCTATATCTCCTCATAAAAAAATTCTTCAGCACTGGAAATAATGACAATTGTGGACATAGTCATTGCACCGAAGAAAAACATCTCCAAGAAATCCCATTAAGCAAACCGGAATGCAAAGCCCCCACATGAGGCTGCAACTGACAGATCCGGTGGATCTGAACTTTTAAGCCTTTTAACACCATTCGATGACAAAAAAAGAGCCCCCCGGAGAACCCGGGAGGCTTAGGGGAAGGAAATGCCATCCCTGGATAATCGCGATCAGTCGTACCGGAGAGAAGGAACAACCTTGTTGATTACCCAGAAAATGGCAAATGGCGTTGCCGCCACAGTGAGAGCGCCGAAAACACCTTCTTTATAGGTTTC
>JAHJJF010000126.1 GCA_018823135.1 Pseudomonadota bacterium | reverse complement strand
TACAGGGCGACACTGAATCTGCCCCAGACAAATTTTAAAATGAAGGCCAACCTTGCGCAGAAGGAGCCTGAGTTTCTCAAAAAATGGGATCAGGAAAATCTCTATGGCCGGGTAATGGCGGCAACTGCTTCAAGGCCTGTCTATATGCTCCACGACGGCCCGCCGTATGCCAACGGCCATATTCATCTGGGAACCGCTTTCAACAAGGTGCTCAAGGATATCATTCTTAAATCAAAACGGATGGCCGGGTTTCACTGCCCCTATGTTCCGGGCTGGGATTGTCATGGCCTGCCCATTGAACATAATGTAGATAAGGAACTCGGTCCCAAGAAGAAAGAGATCAGCAAGCTGGCCTTCCGCGGCGCCTGCCGGAAATATGCTGAAAAATGGATAAAGATCCAGAAGGCGGAGTTCAAGCGCCTGGGGGTGCTGGGCGACTGGGACAATCCATACTTGACGATCAATTTCGGCTATGAAGCGGCAATCGCCAGGGAATTTACCCGGTTTCTGCATTCCGGCGCGGTGATTCAGAGCAAGAAGCCGGTGTACTGGTGTGCATCGTGCAAAACAGCCCTTGCCGAGGCTGAGGTTGAATACTACGATCACAGCTCGCCTTCTATCTATGTAAAATTTCCTGTGGCTGATGATCTTGGCCGCGATATCCCTGCGCTTTCAGGCCGCAAAGTTTCGGCGGTGATCTGGACAACCACTCCCTGGACAATTCCCGCCAATCTTGCCGTGGCGTTTCATCCTGATTTTCCCTATGCCGCAGTGGAAGTAGGGGACGAAGTATGGATTCTTGCTGAAGGACTTGTGGCGCAGGCCTTTGATAATTTCGGCATCACTGATTACAAAATTCTCACGACCTTTTCCGCTGCGGTCCTTGAAGGGAAAAAATGCATGCACCCGTTCATGGAGCGCGAATCATTGATGATTCTTGCTCCATACGTCACCCTTGAGACCGGCACCGGTTGTGTGCATACGGCACCCGGCCACGGCCGCGAGGATTATATCAGCGGCATGAAATACGGCCTGCCGGTTCTGTCGCCGGTTGATGATGTCGGGGTTTTCACCGATGAGGCCGGGCCCTATGCCGGCATGCCCATTTACGAAGCAAATAAAGTGATCAACGATGATATGTCGAAAACCGGCGCCCTGGTCCACCAGAGTGCCCTCAAGCATAGCTATCCCCATTGCTGGCGATGTAAGAAACCGGTGATCTTCAGAGCCACGGAACAGTGGTTTATTGCCATGGACAACCAGGATCTCAGGCAGAATGCCCTGAAGGCGATCAAAGCGGTCAAGTGGACACCGAAATGGGGTCTGGAAAGAATTTACGGCATGGTTGAAACCCGGCCCGACTGGTGTCTCTCCCGGCAGCGGACCTGGGGTGTGCCGCTTACCGTATTTTCCTGTGAAAAATGCGGGGAAGTGCTTAACGATGAAAAGGTTTCCGCTCGTATCGTCGCACTTTTTGAAAAAGAAGGGGCCGATGCCTGGTTCCGTCATGACAATCAGGAATTTCTGGGCGATGACACCAGGTGTTCCTGCGGCTCCGACCAGTTCAGAAAGGAGGAAGACATCCTCGATGTCTGGTTTGATTCCGGGGTGAGTTATGCGGCGGTCCTTGAGGCGCGTCCGGAACTCTCAAGCCCGGCTGATCTCTATCTCGAAGGCAGTGATCAGCATCGCGGCTGGTTTCAGAGTTCTCTCCTTGCCTCGGTCGGTACCAGAGGTATCCCGCCGTATAAGGGGGTGTTGACCCACGGATTTGTGGTGGACGGCAAGGGCAAGAAAATGTCGAAAAGCATCGGCAATGTCATTGCGCCCGAAGAGATCATCAATAAATACGGTGCTGAGATTTTAAGGCTCTGGGTGGCTTCTGAGGATTATCGTGATGATATAAAGATATCCGAAGAAATCCTGCGGCAGCTCTCGGATGCCTACCGAAAGATCAGGAACACCATCCGCTATATGCTGAGCAATCTCTATGATTTTAATCCGCAGACTGATCATGTGAAACTGGCCGACATGGGCGAGCTGGACCGATGGGCGTTGCACCAGTTTGAGCTTTTGAAGAAGAAAATGATCAGGGGCTATGATGAATTCGAGTTTCATGGGGTTTTTCACAACATGTATCATTTCTGCACAGTGACCATGAGCTCGCTGTATCTGGATATCCTTAAAGACCGGTTGTACACTTCGGCGCCAACCTCTCCGGAGAGAAAGGCCGCCCAGACCGTGCTCTATGAAATTCTTGAAGGGATGCTGAGTCTCATTTCTCCGGTGATGATGTTCACCGCCGCTGAAGCGTGGCAGCACCTGCCTGAGGATGCGGACCGGGCGGATGAAATATCCCTGGGATTGTTTCCGCCGATGAAGGATGAAAATGTCGCCAAAGAGCTTGCTGAGAAATGGGACAGGATCCTTGCGGTGCGCTCTGAAATCACCAAGGCTCTGGAGATCGCCCGTCAGGACAAGGTGTTCGGTCATTCTCTGGAAGCCCAGGTGCAGGTGCATGTGGAGGGCGAGCTTGCAGAATTCTTAAAAGATAAATGGCAAACCTTGAAAACCGTTTCCATTGTATCTTCATTACATCACCTTGATACGTCGGTTGAGGATTCTTACAGGAGTGAGGAAATCCCGGGGCTTGCAATTAAAGTATCGGCGGCAAAAGGCGAGAAATGCGAACGGTGCTGGGTGCGTTCCGAGACCGTAGGCCAGGATGCCGAGCATGTGCAATTATGCGGCAGCTGTATATCAGTGGTAAGGACACTGTGAAAAAATACACCATTAAAACGCCTCTGCTCTGTATGCTGGCGGTAGTTGTCGGCGATCAATTGAGTAAATGGTGGATAATAAACTCTTTTTCGTATCTTGAAACAAAACCGGTGATTGCCGGTTTTTTCAACCTGACCTTTGTGCTGAACACCGGTGCGGCCTTCGGGTTTCTTGCCGGAGAGCATGCCTTGTGGCGGCAATTGTTCTTTATTGCCGTTGCATTAATTGCCCTGGTGGTGCTGTATTTTGCCTTTCTCCATTATCGTCACCGGGGCGCATGGTTTGTTTACGGGACAGGGCTTGTAGCCGGAGGGGCGGTGGGCAACCTTGTTGACCGGATCCGGCTCGGCGCAGTAATTGATTTTCTGGATTTTTATGTGCAATCGTATCATTGGCCTGCCTTTAATGTGGCTGACTCGGCAATTACCACAGGAGTCAGTCTTTTTCTGCTGGGCAGTTTTTTAACTCCTGCAGAGGAGGAGGCTGGTGACAACAGAAAAGAGGACACGGATGACCGATAAAAAAACAGCTTTTATTTTTCCGGGACAGGGATCCCAGTATCTCGGTATGGCGCAGGGATTTATTGACGCTGATCCCGAGGCCAAGACTCTGATGTCGCAGGCCGATTTAATCAGCGGTTTGCAGTTGAGCACTTTATGCCGGCAAGGGCCAATGGAGGAATTGACCAAGGCGCTTCATCTCCAGCCAGCCTTGACAGCTGTTGATCTCATCTGCTGGCAGGCGCTTTTAAAGGCCGGATTGAAGCCGCACTATGTCGCAGGACACAGCCTCGGCGAGTTCAGCGCCCTTTGTGCAGCTGGGGTTCTCAGCGTTGAAGATACCCTGAACCTGGTTTCGGCAAGGGGGCGGCTCATGGACAGGGAAGGCCTGAAAAATCCCGGCGGCATGCGGGCAGTCCTGGGATTCACCATCGACGAGGTGCGGGAAGTTTTGGCCGGGGTTACAAAAGGCGTCGTCACTGCCGCCAACCACAATATGGAGACGCAGATCGTCATTTCCGGGGATCAGGCCGGCCTTGACGAAGCATCTGCAATATTTGACGAGATGGGGGCCCGGGTCATTCCGCTGAATGTGGCCATTGCCAACCACAGCCCTTTGGTGCAGGATGCAGTGCCTGATTTCATGGAAGTCATGAAGGGTATAGAATTTCGTCCCCCGGTAATTCCCATGCTGTTCAATGTGACTGCGAAAGCTGAGGTTGACCCCGAAGTGATCCGGGAGGTCATGGCCCGGCAGATGTCCTCCATGGTGCGCTGGCTCGATATCATGAATGACTTTATCGCCCGGGACGTGCGGGTTTTTATTGAAGTTGGACCGAAAAAAGTTCTTTCCGGGCTTTTACGCAAGATTGTTCCAAAAGGATATGAACATAAATGTTTCCAGGTCGACAGTCCTGAAACCCTCGAGGAATGTATAGAGGGTTTGCGAAACTGACTGTTTGTGTGACAGATTTCAAGTGTGATCTCTTTTTACTGAGTGGCGGGCGTGTCTCATTTCGTCACATGGCAACCCCTTGTAATTATTCTGATGGTATTTTGTGGATGAGCTTATCAGCTGTTTTTTTAGCTATTTACAGCAGTTTAAGCCGCTGCAGATCAGTGATGGGATAGTAGGAGTAAATTGGCCTTTTCGTGAAAAAAATAAGAATCGTTGAAAAACCTTTACTTATCAGATATCTTTTTTACTTAAAGGAGAAAAACATGGACTTACTTCATCTGGATAGGGCAGGCACAGATTCGTCAGCACGGAAGATGATTTTAATGACGCCTGAGACACCGATTTATTCCCGTTCGGGATTTGATCGGCGGGTGGGTGTTGACAGAAGAGAGGTCTTCGATCTGGATTGCATGGATATGCTGAGTCATGAGAGACGTGGCCGAAATGAGCGGCGCAATCAGGATGAAAAACGAAACGGCTGGATTCGTTATAATGAATGGGTCAGCGTTTTTGTCGGGAGCGAATATCTGTAAGCCGCTTTATTGAAGTTTTTCAAGCTTTTTCAGGGGGTTCTACCGAGGAAGCCCAGCGATCCCTTTTATTTCCGAAGAGTCAAACGGCAAGATGCGATTTTGACTGTCATTATTTGTGTTTCGGTATTAGCGGTTTTTTCTGCCAGCACTTTTTCCAATGCCATCGTTTTATTCAGAGGCTCATCCTCGGAGAGGTCGCGTCTGTCAAAGGTGTATCCTCCATGCTCCTTCCATAGCGATGGAATGCATACATTTCTGGGTTATTTCATCTCGGGAAATTTGAGGAAATGTGGGTTATGAAAAAAGCCGCTCAATAAAAGTATCCATTTTTGCTTGACCAGATCACTCTTGCTTGACATTCAGCAAATATACAAGTATCTTTCTCGGATTTTCCAAAATCGGGGACAGGTGCGTCCATCCCTTGATAATGATTTTGTCGTGCATCTTGAAGTCCTTGATGCCGATGTGTATGCAGCCTTTAATTATTGAAATAATTTGGGGCGATAATGGATGAAATTGTAAAGAGATTAAAAGATTGATTTCATCGACTTGCCTTGTAACATGTTGATTTTGTCTGGTGGACCTTTTGCTGCAGGGATTTTTCACGAGTCCAACATAATTCAGTTTGGTTAATTTTTAAGAAAGTATCATGTTTGAAAATATATCAGATAGGCTGGAATCAGTTTTCAAAACCCTTCGCGGTCATGGAAAACTTTCGGAAGCCAATATCAATGATGCCATGGCTGAGGTTCGCCGGGCGTTGTTGGAAGCTGATGTCAATTTCAAGGTTGTCAAGGAATTCATCGCTTCGATCACAGAGCGGGCGGTGGGCCAGGAAGTCCTCGGAAGTCTGTCCCCTGGGCAACAGGTCGTCAAGATTGTCCATGAACAGCTGATTGATCTGCTCGGTGGCAAGGAAGAACTTCTCGATTTTGCAGGGAAGCCGCCGGCAATTATTATGATGGTCGGGCTTCAGGGTTCTGGAAAGACCACAACGGCGGGAAAACTTGCCAAGCTGCTCAAAGGCAAGGGCCGCAAACCGTATCTGGTGCCTGCGGATGTATACCGTCCGGCGGCTATTGAACAATTGCATGTTCTCGGCAAAGCCATTGATGTGCCGGTTTATCCGTCCCAGACCAGTCAGGACCCTGTGGCGATCTGCAGGGATGCTTTAGCCGCTGCCAAGGCTGTCAACTATGACACCCTGATAATCGATACCGCCGGCCGGCTGCATGTTGATCTGGACCTGATGGAGGAATTGAGGCGGATCAAGGATGCCGTCAATCCCTCGGAAATCCTCTTTGTCGCCGACGCAATGACCGGCCAGGATGCGGTGACGGTTGCGGATAAATTTAACGGCGACCTGTCTATCAGCGGTGTAGTGCTCACCAAAATGGATGGTGATGCCCGCGGCGGCGCAGCGCTTTCCATTAAGAAAGTCACGGACCGGCCGATTAAATTTGTCGGTACCGGTGAAGATCTCGATGCCCTTGAGATATTCTATCCAGAACGTATGGCTTCAAGAATTCTCGGTATGGGGGATGTACTTACCCTGATTGAGAAGGCGGAAGCGGTTGTTGACCGGAAAAAAGCTGAAACACTTGCCAAAAAGATAAATAAGAATGCTTTTTCGCTGGAAGACTTCAGGGACCAGATTCAGCAAATCAAAAAGATGGGAAATCTGGAACAGATCATGGGCATGATCCCTGGAATCAATAAATTCAGACAGATGAAAGATATGCCTAAACCCGACGTGAAAGAGTTGAATCGGGTTGAGGCGATTATTAATTCAATGACCCCTGATGAACGCAGGCGTCATCTGATTATCAACGCCAGTCGCAGGCAGAGGATTGCCAAGGGCAGCGGCACATCGGTGCAGGATGTCAATAAAGTCATTAAAAGCTATACAGACATGCTCAAGATGATGAAAAAAATGAAAGGCAAAATAATTGGCGGCGGGATTGTCGCCGGTGGAAACAAGAGGCGGAAAAGGCCCAAAGGGCTATCCAGATAAGCAAGCATAGATTTTTTCGGCTGTAATCAGATTTCAGTGAGAAAGATTGCGGTGCCGGGCGATAGAAAAAATTCGGTAATTTCCATAAGGAGGAATAGTAATAATGGCTGTTAAAATTAGACTGAGCAGAATGGGTAGAACAAAGAAACCCTTCTACCGTATTGTTGTCGCGAACTCGGAAGCCCCGAGGGATGGAAAATTTCTCGAGGTTGTCGGGACTTATGATCCAATGAAGGATCCGGTTGAGGTCAAACTTCATCATGACAAGCTGAAAGCCTGGATTGATAAAGGCGCCCAACCTACTGAAACGGTAAAGTCCCTGCTGGAGAGCAATCCGGCGGCACCCGCGGCTGAATAATTGAAGTTTTCCCGCAGCTCCAAGTCTTGTGCTTGCCTGCTATGGGGGATTTCAGTACGTTACGGACAGTGATCAGGTTCGCGTGTTAATGCTCCGAGTGGGTGCTAACCATGCGGCAGATAAGTTCCACAAGGAGTGTAATCTCCGACCAGGAGCTGCGTGGAAGACTCAAAGGTCATAAACCCTCGTTGATCATGTCCTTAACTTTTATAAAAGAGTATGACGCCGGTTAGCCGATCAGCGCTCAAGGCCTGGTCCGGATGTAAGCTGCATTATACTTATTTTAATTATGGATAATAAAAGAGACGCATGAAAGAACTAGTCACTTTTGTAGCACATTCTCTGGTGGACAATCCGGATGACGTTGTCGTTGAAGAGATAGAACGTGACGACACCATCGTTTTCGAGCTTCGGGTCGCCAAGGAAGATCTTGGGAAGGTCATTGGTAAACAAGGGCGGACCGCTCGTGCGATCCGGGCTCTGCTTACAGCTACAGCCAGCAAGAATAATAAAAAAGCCAGACTTGAGATTATGGAATAATCTCGTTCAGCGGCAGATTGATAAGCGTTGATTATGGTTACTCATGAGTGCGAACTCAAAGATCTACCGGATTTTATTCCTTACGGGAAGATTGTCAAGGCTCATGGTATTAAGGGAGAAATTAAGGTTGCTCCTTATTTCAGTTATCCTGATGATCTTCAGTTGCATCAGGAAATAGCTCTGGTTGACACTGAGAAAAATCGTTGTACACTTTGGCCGGTTATCCGCAGCAGGTTTCAGGGGAATAATGCGATCCTCAAACTTGAAGGGATTGAGACCAGGAATGATGCGGAAGAGTGTCGTGGCATCGAGTTGTGGATTGATAAGACTTTAATGCCCCGGCCGGACGATGGGGAATATTACTGGCATGAAATAGAAGGACTCATGATTGAAACCGACGATGGTATCGCCCTGGGCAAAGTATCAGACATCTTTTCCAGCGGCGCTCATGAAGTCTGGGTGGTAACCGGAAAGGGCAGGGAATATCTTATTCCGGCAAAAAAGGAGTTCATCGTCGAAAAAGACGATCAGCAGGGGAAGCTGATTCTTACCCTGCCGCCTGGCTTGCTGGAGATAAATGAAAGTTGATTGTGACGAGTGAATAGTGACCAGTAAAAAACAACATATTCCCTTAACTCATTACTATTTACTCGTTACTTGTCACTATCTTTTAAAGCATGAGATTTGATATTCTCACAATTTTTCCGGATCTGCTGGAATCTCCTCTTCAGGAGGGGATAATCCGCCGGGCAGTCCAGGACGAAAAAGTGAATATTGTTATTCACAATATTCGCGAATTTGCAACTGATAGGCACGCAATGACCGATGACCGGCCCTTTGGCGGCGGGGAAGGCATGGTCATGAAACCCGAACCCATTGCCGCGGCCCTTCAATATGTGCGGCAGCAGGCGGGCATTGGACATGTTGTTTTGTTGAGTCCCCAGGGAAGGCCTTACAACCAGCAAGTTGCGGAGGAATTTTCGCAGAAAAAACATCTTGTGCTGGTCTGTGGCCGTTACGAAGGGGTGGATGATCGGATCAGGGCCCATTATGTGGATGATGAGGTTTCCATCGGAGATTATATCCTTACCGGAGGAGAGCTGGCAGCACTCATCATGATTGATTCCGTTACCCGTCTGCTTCCGGGTGTGCTTGGCTGTTCTGATTCAGCGGCCAACGATACTTTCAGCCGGGGTGTTTTGAAGCACCCGCAGTATACCAGGCCGAGAGTGTTTGAATCACAGGAAGTTCCAGACGTGCTGTTATCCGGTGACCATGCGG
This sequence comes from Pseudomonadota bacterium, assembly GCA_018823135.1. Taxonomy (NCBI): domain Bacteria; kingdom Pseudomonadati; phylum Pseudomonadota; species Pseudomonadota bacterium. Next base: position 115,193 of record JAHJJF010000126.1, on the reverse strand, counting down.
CGATTACCGAGTGGCGCCTGAAAGAATCGGTCATGCGCACAAAAAAGAACAGGCCGGACCTGCTGGACAATTCTGTTTTCAGTGATAAAGAGTTGAAGATTTTAAAAAAAAGCGGTCTTATTGATTAATACGGACTCCGGTGATCATCGCCGCACTTGCTGGTGGGAATTCACTGGTGTTCATGCAATAAAGGTATTATCTGTCACATTATGTCTCAGGAGCGACCAGAGCGAAAAATTAAGCTTGATCTGGCACTGGTTCATTATCCTGTTTGTAATAAAAACGGCGAGACCATCGGTTCTGCGGTCACCAATCTTGACCTTCACGATATAGCCAGAGCCAGCAAGACATTCGGCGTTGATACATTATATATCGTGACGCCGTTTGAGGAACAGCGGCATTTTGTTGAAGAAATATTGGACCACTGGCTGCATGGGTATGGCGCCAGGTATAATATAAACAGGAAAGAAGCCCTTTCTCTGGTGCAGGTTTGTGAAGATATACAAACACTGTACGCTCTGGTAACGGAGAAATGGCGGCAACGGCCGACTATTCTTGCCACCAGCGCCAAATCCGCTTCCGGAGGATGGACGTATGAAATGGCGCGGCAGAGGATTTTTGCCGGAGATTCTTTTCTCATATTGTTCGGCACCGGCTGGGGGCTGACAGCGGAAGTCCTGGATGATCTGGATGGGCTTTTGCCGCCGATAAACGGCCGGGGGGATTATAATCATCTTTCAGTACGATCGGCTGCTGCCGTAGTGCTGGATCGGTTAACAGGCAGAGAGTAAGTTTATAAATTACTTTGAATATAAAATATGTTGTACAATTTGAGTGAATGGAGACAGTTATGAGTGTGATTGAACAGATTGAACTAGAAAATATGCGTTATGATATTCCCGAATTTCGTGCGGGGGACACCGTGAAGGTTCATATCCGCATTATTGAGGGAACCAAGGAAAGGGTGCAGATTTTCCAAGGAGTGGTTATTCGCCGGAAAAGAGGCGCCATGAGCGCCAGTTTTACGGTGAGAAAAATTTCCCATGGCGTTGGTGTGGAAAAAACCTTTCCGGCACATTCTCCAAGAATCGAGAAAGTCGAAATTATCACCCTTGGTCGGGTGCGTCGCTCCCGCCTGTATTACCTTCGTAATTTGCGTGGTAAGGCGGCTCGTATCCGTGAAAAGGGTATGAACTGATTAGTGCCTGTCCATGAATGATTTTTTCGGTGTCTCACAGAGTTCGCTTACCTGCCCGATCTCTGTGTCATGCGAAAAAAAATAATGCTCGGGATATCAACCATATGCCTGCGCTTATTTTTTTCGCATTCCTTGACCTCGAACAAAAAAATTCTTTTCTGAACAGACACTGATTTGATGAACAATAGAGAATTGAATTTTCCAGGGTTTTAAGCAAAACGTGGTAAGTGCGGTTTGCGACAGTTATCAGATTGAGCATTATAAAAGACCTTAAGCGGTTTTTATATCCCTTCGCTGTTTATCCTCGGCAGGAAGGCCTGGATAGGCTTTCCTGCTTTTTGTTTGGGGAAGGTGTCGCCCATGAACCTGTTCCAAGGTTTCAACGAAACCGATACGTTTTCATTTGAACGTGAGTTTGCCTGTCAAGGGCATAGGGCCATTGCCGGTGTTGATGAGGCAGGTCGCGGCCCTCTTGCCGGTCCGGTTGTCGCGGCTTGCGTCATCCTTCCGCAACATTGCGATTTTCATAAATTCAAGGATTCCAAGAAACTGTCTCCCTCCGTGAGGGGGAAGTTGTTCCAGGAACTCATGGAATCGGGTTATTCCATCGGCATCGGCGTTGTTTCCGAAACAGAAATAGATCGGCTGAATATCCTTCAGGCATCCCTTCTGGCAATGAAGCTTGCAGTTGAGGATTTATCCACTGCTGCGGATTATCTGCTTGTCGACGGTAAATTCAAGGTTCCCATGCAGATTCCCCAAACCGCTCTGGTCAAGGGCGATTGCCGTTCCGCAACGATTTCCGCCGCATCGATTATTGCCAAGGTGACCCGTGATCAGATGATGGAAAAATATCATGAGATTTTCCCGCAGTATAATTTCAGGAAACATAAGGGGTATCCCACCCTTGAACATCGGAAATACATAGAAATTCACGGCCCCTGCACAATTCATCGAAAAACTTTTAAATGCGTGCGGGAATATATCTGAAATGGCAGCAGATACCAGGCAGACTCTGGGGAAAGTGGGCGAAAGGCTTGCGGAAAACTATTTGATAGCGCAGGGTTATAAAATTCTCATAAGAAATTATCGCACGAAAATCGGTGAGCTTGATCTTATCGCAGAAGATTCCGGGGACCTTGTGTTTGTCGAGGTGAAAACCCGTACCAGCGAATTATTCGGTGCTCCCCATGAAGCAATCACCCGGGCCAAGCAGCAAAAAATTGCACGAACCGCACTTGAATACATGACCCGGAACGGAATAAATGAACGTGCCGCCCGGTTTGATGTGGTCGGCGTAATGTTGCAGAAAAACGGCACACCTCGGATTGAGGTTTTAAAAAATGCTTTTGAAATGTGTTGATACCGGGTTGCATACAAGTTCTAATCTCGCCGCTTTTGCTGCTGTTTGCCGCATCGACGACTCATCGATAAACTTATTTGTATGCATCAGGGGCCTCCCTTCTTGCCGCCTCGTTACCTCTTTGAGTGCAGCTCTCTATGAGAGAATGGGGCGAACGACTTGTTTTCACTGAAAGATTCAAAAAATATTATCGGCATCACCATGGGATGTCCGGTGGGAATCGGACCGGAGATAATTCTCAAGTTCCTGTCGGCAACAAACAATGCGCGGTCTTTCCAGGCAGTGGTCCTTGGGGATTTGAATGTGCTGGAAGCTTGCGCTGCGGGTCTGGGGATTGATGCTGAGATTGTCCCCTGGCAGCCGGGAAGGGAAATCAACCCCCGGGCGGTAAATGTTTTTGCCGGGTCCGACTTTGACCCGCAGAGACTTACCATGGGGAAGCCGGGCTATGAAACCGGCAGGGCAATGGCAGGATACATTGAACATGCGGTGGAAATGCTCCGGCACTCAGAGATTTCCGCCATGGTGACTTGCCCGATAACCAAGAAGGCCCTGCAGGAGGCCGGCATAAATTTTCCCGGTCATACCGAGATGCTTGCTTCTCTTTGTAACTGTGATGAATATGCAATGATGATGGCAGGAAAGAAGCTTCGGGTGGTGCTGGTGACAATTCATTGTCCCTATCGGTCGGTGCCGGGGCTCCTTGCCAAAAATACAATCACCAGAATAATACATATAACCCATGAATCCCTGCAGAGAGATTTCGGCATCATTGCTCCGAAAATAGCGGTTGCCGGTTTGAATCCCCATGGCGGTGAGCACGGTATGTTCGGTGATGAGGAATCCACGCTTATCAGCCCGGCAATTGAGGAGTCAGTTGCCCTGGGAATGAACGTATCCGGGCCCTTTCCTCCTGATACGGTATTTTATCGTGCTGCGAGTGGTGAATTTGACGCGGTGGTGAGCATGTATCACGATCAGGGGCTTATTCCATTTAAACTGCTGCATTTTGCCGATGGTGTTAATGTGACGTTGGGTTTGCCGATTGTCCGAACATCTGTGGACCACGGGACAGCATACGACATCGCCGGAAAGGGTGTGGCCGACCCTTCAAGTCTGGCCGCTGCATTTGAAACAGCAACGGCAATTATCACTAATCGCCGCATCCATACATCTGGTGCTCAATAAATGGAAAAAACCAATCATACTGAAAATATTCAAGACCGGCCAGGAATGCTACTGGTCTTTGAAGGAATAGACGGGACCGGAAAAAGTTCGCAGATTGCCCTTGCTGCCGAAAAACTTTCAGGGATGGGATTTGATGTTGTAACCACCCGGGAACCCACGGATGGAAAATTCGGACAACAGATCAGAAAACTGTATACGCAGCGCGGTACAGTTTCACAAAAACAGGAACTCGATCTTTTTATGGCGGACCGAAAAGAGCACGTTGAGCAGGTCATTGCCCCGGGCTTGAAGGCCGGCAGGATAGTGCTCACCGACCGGTATTATTTTTCAACCGCCGCTTATCAGGGCGCTTCAGGAAACGACCCTGAAAAAATAATTGCTGAAAACGAGAAGTTTGCTCCGACTCCGGATATTGTCTTGTTGATTTCGGTGCCTGTTGCGGTTAGTCTTCACAGGATACAGACACTACGCGGTGAGTCATTGAATGATTTTGAACAGGAATCTAATCTTCGTAAGGTGGATGTCATTTTTGACCAGTTATCTGCAAGGGATTATATTCAAAAGATTGATGGGACAAAATCTCTTGATGAAGTGCATGAAGAGATTATGCGCCATGTAATTAATGCCTTGGGGAAAAAAGGCCTCTGGAATGTTGCCGGCTAAGCTGTTTTTGGCGATTTTTTACATTCGCTAACCTTTGGGACAATACTTATGATAACAGGACCGAGAAAGATATTACTTCTGCTCTGCATAGCTGTTTTTAGCACTTCGTGCAGCAACAGGTATTTACAGGGTACTGCGCAGAATGTTGCGATTAGCGAATCAAGCCACGAGCTTTATGACGAATCGGTTGATCTTGCCTGCGCCTATTTTTACTATCTCTGGGGGAAATCCGCGCAACACGATGAGCGCTACGAGGAAGCCCGCGAAGCCTATGAAAAATCCCTGGTCTGTGACACCAAGGCCGAATTTGTCATGCACAACCTCATCGTCCTTCTGGTGAAAATGGGCAAAAGAGAACAGGCCCTGACTTTGATGGAGAAACTAGCCGTTGACAACCCCCATGATATCAAAACCTTGTCGCTTCTGGCGAACCTTTATGCAGCCATGGGAAAGACCGACAAGGCCGTTGAAACTTACAAGATCTTGATAGAAAAGGATAAAGAGCCCCAGTACTTATTGATGCTCGGGACCCTGTATGGGAGAAACCACCAATACGAAGAAGCAGAGAAAATATTTCTTGATTTACTGAAGTTGGATGATCAGTCGTATATGGGATACTACTATCTTGCAAGACTGTATCGGGAAAACGGCTCCTTTGAGAAAGCCAGGGCGATGTATGAAAAATGTCTTGATCTGAACTGGTCAACACCCCTGGCCTTTGAAATTGCGGAATTTTTCATGCAGGAAAAGAAGGATGACGATGCAATCTCCATATTCAATAAAATACTGGAAAATGAGGATACTGATGAGCGCGCCAGAGGTGAGCTTGCCGGATTATATCTCCGAATGGAGCAACCGGAAAAAGCCCTTGAGGAGCTGCAGAAACTTCGGGAATATGCTTCTGACCGACAGAAGGTTGACCTTTCCATAGGCCGGATTTACCTGGAGCAGGAAAGGTTTAATGAAGCGGTAGAAATATACTCGCGTCTCCTTGAGGAAAGTTCTGAGCCTGAAAATATCAGACCGCTGCTGGCGGCGGCTTTTTATAAGCTTGGCGACAAGCAATCCGCAAAAGATCATTTATCCAAGGTGCATTCTTCTTCGAAAGGATATGAAGAGTCGATGCTGATGCTCGTGCAGATGCTGCAGGAGGAAGACAAGTTTGACGAAGCCATAAAGCTGTTATCGGATTGTATTGCCGATCAGGAGAAGCGGAAAAAAAGTTTTTATCGGAGACTTGCGGATCTGTATAAGAAATCTGATCAGATCGAAAAAGGCAAAGCTGTTTTTGAAGAGGCCATGGCCGAATACCCTTCCGATACAAGAATTCTCTTTGAATACGGAATGTTCCTCGATGAACTTGGTGACTCTGCGGCGGCAACCGAAAGGATGCAACAGATTCTCGCGATCAACCCCCAGGACGCCTACGCATTAAATTATGTGGGGTATATCTGGGCTGAAAAAGGCATCCATTTGCCCAAGGCCCTGGAATATATCCAGCAGGCGGTTGCCCTGCGCCCGGAAGACGGATATATCCGCGACAGCCTGGGTTGGGTTTATTTTAAACAGGGAGAATACCAGCGAGCGGTGGAAGAGCTCGAAAAAGCTTTGTCAATTGAGACTGACGACCCGACCATCAACGAGCATGCAGGTGATGCTTATTTGAAGATCGGCGACAAGGAAAAGGCGCTTGGGGCTTATGAAAAATCCTACGAGTTGTACAGCGATGAAGAAAAGAAACAGAAGGTAAAGGATAAGCTCGATAATTTCACTAAATAATCGTGGAATGAGCGTCTTGCTCTGTTGTTTTTAATGGAAAGGGTTTTCGGTAGTCATACCCCCTCCCTGAGTATGCCAGCCTCTTACAGGAAAATTCAAGAAGAGTGCCTCTCAATCTCACATTTTTTATAACAAGGCTGCGCCGATACTAATTGTCATGAAATTCTTATTAGTTCCTTTTTGCTGCGTAATTGCGGCTTTTTTGTTTGCCGGATGTGCTGTGCTTCCGGATTCAGTGCCGATCCAGGCGGACGAGCGCCAGGTGGTGATTTCATCTTTCAAGGAAATGGTCGCCTCCCAGGGGGAATGCGGATGCTGTTTTGATGCAAATGCCACGGTGTCCCTCCACTCGTTCATGTTTTCCGGCACCATTGACGGCTATCTTCTGGCCAGGGCTTCCTCATCCTTTAAGTTCATCGGTGTGAATCCGCTGGGGCAACCCACGGTGATTCTGACCACGGACGGAACTGCATTCCGGTATATTGCCGTGAGTGAGGCAAAGGGCTATGAGGGAAAGGTCTCTGCCGAGGCGTTTAAACGCTTCGCCCCTGAAGGGTTTGATCCGGAATACGGATATTACTGGTTCATCGGCCGGTTGCGGCCCGGGCGCATTTCCATCGGTGAGATAACCCGATCCACCCAGGGCGAGGGCTACTGGCTTGAAGTAAGGATTGAAAATTCACAAACAGTCAGCCAGGTGCTCTTTGATCCGGAAAAATCAATCATCCTGAGACATATATTATTCAATGATCAGGGGTCGGCGCTCATGGATGTGAGGTATGAAAGATATGCCGGCGATACCTGCCCCCTTCCTGGAAAGGTCATTGTCGAATCGCGGCAGCAGAATGGTTCGCTTACCATTTTTCTTAAATATAATCAGCAGGATGTCAGACTTTCGGAGAAAGATTTCACCGTGAATATTCCCAAGAGATTTGAGAGGGTTACTGTAAAGTGAACCTTGACAGCATTTTACCTCTGGTCAGAAGGCCCAGCCGCTATTGCGGCAATGAATTCAACATTGTCAGAAAAGACTGGCAGAGCGTTGATCTGCGAATTGTTTTCGCCTTTCCTGATATGTATGAAATCGGTATGTCCCATCTGGGTCTGCCCATGCTCTATCATATCATCAATAGCCGCTCCCATCTCCTTGCCGAACGCGTTTACTCCCCGGACAAAGATCTTGAGGATCTGCTGCGTGAAAAGAAGGAGCCGCTGTTTTCTCTGGAGTCCAAGAAACCCCTGGCAGATTTCGACATTATCGGCATAACCCTGCCCTATGAACTCTGTTATACCAATATCCTGACTATTCTGGATCTAGCTGGAATCCCCTTTCGGGCCGCAGAGAGAAATCTTGATTTTCCTCTGGTAATCGGTGGTGGCCCCTGCGCTTTTCACCCGGAGCCGGTGGCTGATTTCTTTGATGCGATATTGCTCGGTGACGGTGAAGAAGCAATTCTTGATCTTGCCGAGGCGGTAAGAGTCGCCAAGTCCTCCGGTCAGAGCAAAGAGGAGTTACTGGAAATTCTCGCGGCGATTGACGGGGTTTATGTGCCGGCTTTTTTTGTACCTGAGTACAACTCGGACAACCGGTTTTGCGGCATGCGTTCTCTCAAACCCGGATATGAAAAGGTGACCAGACGCTTTGTCGCTGATCTTGACGCGGTGCCTTATGAGTCGAAGCCCCTGGTACCCCTTACCAAGATTGTTCACGACCGGCTGGGCATTGAAATAGCCAGGGGCTGCACCCGCGGTTGCCGCTTCTGTCAGGCGGGCATCATTTATCGCCCGGTACGAGAACGATCGCCTGAAAAAATATTCGCCCTTGCCAAAAAAGGTATTGAAGAAGGCGGTTTTGATGAAATCGGCCTGTTGTCCTTGAGCAGCGGCGACTATTCCTGCCTGTCGCCGCTGCTTGTGCAGCTCATGGATCATTTTGTAAAAGATAAGGTGTCCGTGTCCATGCCCTCTCTCCGGGTCGGGTCGTTAACCCCTGAGATGATGGAACAGATCAAGCGGGTCAGGAAGTCCGGTTTTACCCTTGCCCCGGAAGCCGGAACAGACAGGTTGCGGCGGGTGATAAACAAGGGGATTACCGAAGAAGATCTTCTTGAGACATGCCGGGCCGCCTTCAGCCTGGGCTGGAAGCTTATCAAACTGTATTTCATGTTCGGGCTGCCCACGGAAACCGAAGAAGATCTTCAGGCGATTGCCGAACTTGCCCGTAAATCCCTCGCTCTTGCGGGTCGAGGTGCTTTTCAGATCAATGTGAGCGCCGCAACCTTTGTTCCAAAGCCCCACACTCCTTTTCAATGGGAGCCGCAGATTTCTATTGCTCAAGGCTGGGCAAAGATTGATTTTCTTAAAAACCGGCTCAAAGGCAAAGGGCTTCGTCTGAAATGGCATGATCCCAGGCAGAGTTTTCTTGAGGGAGTCATGTCCCGCGGTGACAGAAAACTTTCGCAGGTAATCGAGGATGTCTGGAGGGCAGGGGCAAGATTTGATGCCTGGTCGGATTATTTCCATCTTGAAACATGGTTTCAGGCGGCCACAAAAAATAATATCGATCTGGAAGAATATCTGCGACGCCGGGAAATAGATGAGCCGCTTCCCTGGCAGCATCTGGATTGCGGTGTGGGGGAAGATTTTTTCAGGGATGAGCTGGAAAAATCCCTCAATGAAATCTACACACCTGACTGCCGGGTTCACGGATGCCAGACCTGCGGACTCTGCGATTTCAAGCAGGTGAAACCGGTTTTGATCGATCCCGGAGGAATCGGGCAACCGGTTATTACCGGCAACGCCCATAAATCACAGATTGTCAAGCAACCGGAATCCGGAAAATTTATTTATAAAATTCTCTATTCGCGGACAGGGGACGCAAGGTTTGTCGGTCATCTTGAAATGATCCAGATGTTTTTCCGGCTGTTCAAACGCCTCAAACTGCCCCTTGTTTTCTCAAAGGGTTTTAATCCATCACCGAAAGTCTCCTTCAGCCCGGCTTTGCCTCTGGGCACGGAAAGTTTGGCGGAACATCTTCTGGTCACGGTTGCTGAACCCCTGAAGGACAAAAATGCTTTATTGCAGAAATTAAACGAAAATCTTCCCTCGGGCTTTGCATTGCAATCCATCGAACTTGGGGGGAAACAAGGCGATAAGTTTGAAGTCTGTTATCATGTAAAGTTTCCCAAATCCCCTGATCCCGAACCACTTGAATCTTTCATGCGGCAAAAAGAATTTGTTATCACTCTGGAACGGGGTGGCAGGAAAAAAAGTCTTGATGCGAGAAAACTCGTAACCAGTATCGAGTTGACGGATCAGGATCAGGTGCGTATATGTATGACGGTGGAAGCGAGTGTGCCATCAGTTAAACCTTTGGAACTCCTTCGGATAATCCTTGCTTTGAGCAATGAAGAAATGTATACGGCAAAAGTTATGAAAATATCCTCACGGGAATTGACTTAGAGAAAAAACATGGCCACCGATCTGATTATCAACGCGACATCCTTTGAAATTAGGATTGCCCTTGTGGAATACGGCAATCTTGTGGAGTTTTATCTTGAGCGCCCAACGGAAAAGGGCCTGGTTGGGAATATTTACCGGGGCCGGGTTCGGAGGGTTTTGCCCGGTATGCAGGCGGCTTTTGTGGATATCGGACTTGACCGCACCGGTTTTCTGTATGTCGATGACATTTTCGTCAATCCCGAAGATTACGAGCAGAGAATCTCCAAGCTGGAACAAACCGAGGGAAGGGAGCCTTGCTGCGTAAACGGTTTGCCGGAAAGTCTGCCGCGAGCGGTTCCGGGTGTCGATATAGATGATCTGTTGACCGAGGGGCAGGATATCCTTGTTCAGATCTGCAAGGAACCCATGGGGACCAAAGGCGCCCGCCTGACCAGTCATATCACTCTGCCAAGTAGAAATCTGGTGTTTATGGCCAGCACCGATCATGTCGGTATTTCGAAAAAAATAGATCAAGAGGACGTTCGACAACGATTGCGGGAGGACATCGAAGTGTTGCGGCCCGCCGGAACCGGGTTTATCGTTCGTACTGCCGGGGAAGATGCCTCAAGGGAAGATCTGGAAGCTGACATGGAGTACCTGCTGTATCTCTGGAGCGAGACCCAGGGTCGGGCAAGTAAAGCCTCGGTGCCCAGTCTGGTCTACGAAGATCTGGATATTACACTGCGAACGGTGCGGGATATTTTTACAACCAATGTTGACCGGCTGGTTGTGGATGACCGGAAAACATATGAGCGAGTTCTGGATTTTGTAGATAGATTTGCCCCGCATTTGAAGGAAAAAGTCCATTTTTGCGAAGAAGGGGATTCGGTTTTTGACGTCTACGGAATAGAGATGGACGCAAGCCGGGCCCTTGAAAAGAAAATCTGGCTCCGCTGTGGTGGGTATATTGTTATCGAAACAACCGAAGCATTAACCGTTATAGATGTAAATACCGGGCGTTACGTCGGCAAGGCTGATCTTGAGGAAACTATTTTCAAAACAAACATGGAGGCGGTGAAAGAAATCGCCTATCAGTTGCGACTCAGAAATATCGGCGGCATTATCATAATCGATTTCATCGACATGGAAAATGAAGCGCACCGCGAAGAAATGTTCAAGGCTCTTCAGGAATCCTGCAAGAAAGATAAAAGCCGGATAAACATCCTCAGGGTCTCGGAGTTCGGATTGGTCCAGATGACCAGGAAGCGAAACCGCGAGGATCTGTTCAGGTCCATGAGCGAGTCATGCATCTATTGTCATGGTGAAGGAGTTCTTAAATCCCGCAGATCAATCTGCTATGAAATTTTTAGAAAGATCGTCCGGAACGCCAAAAAAATGCCCGGCACCGAGGTGACGATTAAAGTGCATCCCCATGTTGCTTCATTGATGTTTAAAGATGAATCCGGGACAATAGACAGGCTCGAGGAGGAAACCGGTAAGCGGATCGTTATTGTCCCGAACAAAGACCTTCATATGGAGCGCTATGAAGTTGTTTGGAAAGCCAACTGAGTATCTGGTGGCCATTCAAGGCTCAGCTGACACATCCTGCTTTGCCTTACTGTAACGGTAAGAGTGAAGGCGCAGAATAACAGCTGTAAAAGTAATCCTGTAATAATTTAAAATAGTTATGAGGGATGAAGATATTCTGAGGTCGAAGTTGTTGCAAAAAACTTTGTGTCTTCTGCCTCTGTGCCCGGTTTTTTACATTATAAATATTGCTTCTTTCTCATTGTTAATCCCATTTGTATCTTGACAATTTAATGTTTTGTGGTATTAATCACCGTTTCACACTTTCAAGGCATGGCTGGTTTGAAATTCTGCCGAGCCTGAAGACAAGCGAAATAGAAAATTTTATAAAAATATTGATTTTTATTAGCCATTCCGTGTCAAACCAGAATGGTGCATAAGTAATACAACCGGGAAGCAATTGGCTTAAACCCTGGTGTTGGAGGCAATTATGTACGCAATTATACGAACCGGCGGTAAACAGTATCAGGTCGAATCCGGAGACAAACTCCGTGTTGAAAAAATCAACGGCGATGTTGGTGAGACAATTGAGCTGAATGATGTTCTTCTTGTGGCAGATGGCGAGAATGTCCGGATCGGGCAACCGATGCTTGAAGGCGCCAAAGTCTCTGCCCGGATTGTTGAACAGGGAAAAGACAAAAAGGTTCTTGTGTTTAAAAAGAAAAAACGCAAGGGTTATCAGGTGAAAAACGGCCACAGGCAGTTGTTTACCGGCCTTGAGATTAACGAGATTACGGCATAGCCGTTATCATAAAGAATTTGTATTAACTGAAGAGGTAATCCAATGGCTCATAAAAAAGCGGGCGGAAGTTCAAGAAATGGTCGCGACAGTGCCGGCCAGAGGCGTGGCGTAAAAAGGTTCGGCGGGCAGGAAGTTCGTGCCGGCAGTATCCTTGTACGTCAGTTGGGCACTAAAATTCATCCTGGCCGTAATGTTGGTCTTGGGCGGGATTTTACCCTGTTTGCCAAAATAGACGGCGTTGTTGCGTATGAAGATTTTGGTAGAAATCGTAAACGGGTGTGTGTTTATCCTGTTGAATCAACATCCTGAGGCAAATTCCGAAACGTTGGCTTGCAGCAATGTAAGCCAATGACTTAGGAATTGATACAATCCATATGGCTTTCATCGACGAGGCCAAGTTTTATGTAAAAGCCGGTGACGGCGGCAATGGTTGTGTCAGTTTCAGGCGCGAGAAATATGTTCCCAAAGGCGGCCCTGACGGCGGAGACGGCGGTCGGGGCGGTTCTGTTTTTATTGAGGCGTCCAAACGCCTCTTTTCTCTTTTGGATTTCCGATTTAAATCCCATTTTATTGCTGAAAACGGCACCCATGGCCATGGAAAGAAAATGCATGGCCGTAAGGGCGAGGATTTCACTCTGTACGTTCCCCTTGGCTCAGTGATTAAAGATGCCGAAACTAAAGAAGTTCTTGCCGACCTGAGTGAGGATGGTGAACAGATCATGATCGCTGCTGGTGGCACTGGCGGCGGCGGTAATGTTCATTATGCTTCCGCCAGAAATCGTGCTCCGAGGATTGCAGGCAAGGGCAAACCAGGGGATGAGCACTGGCTGCGCATCGAATTGAAGCTGCTTGCGGATGTGGGACTCATCGGCCTTCCCAACGCCGGGAAATCAACCCTCCTTTCAAAACTTTCCGCTGCAAACCCAAAGGTTGCCGACTACCCGTTTACAACCCTTGAGCCTCAGCTTGGGGTGTTGAATTTTGACGACAATCGGCCATGTATCATTGCCGACATTCCCGGGCTCATCGAAGGCGCCCACCTTGGCGCCGGATTGGGGCACAAGTTCTTAAGGCATATAGAACGAACCAGGGTTCTTCTGCACGTCATCGACGCATCGGGGCAGGACGGCAACGCCCCTTTAGACCAGTTTCAAACCCTTGAAGATGAATTGCGCAAATTCAATGAAGAGCTCATTGGGAGAACCAGGCTTGTGTTACTGAACAAGGTCGATCTCCTGGCCGACAAATCCGCTGAAAAGAAACTGGTCCGCCAATTCAAGAATAAAGAAATCAGGACACTGTCGATTTCTGCGTTAAACGGCGACGGTCTTGAAAAACTCAAGGAAGAACTGGCAAAAGCTCTGGAAGAGTAGTGACAGTTCCTGCTTGATATGGCACCGGCGAGGCGGAATAATTACCCGCCGGCCATCAAAAAATCCCCTATAAATCAATTGATCAATTCCTGCACTTACACTATTATACTCAGCGTCCCAAGTCCGATCCATCTTGGCATGCAGTGTGTCTCTCTGCGACGGTCTGCTTACAGCGCAGGAAGGCTGCTCCGCCAGCATCCTCGCTCGTTTCTTGCCTGACCAGGCGCCTCGAACTTGTGTCACTGTGTTATATGTCCCTCTAATAACAAATTACAAAATACAGGTCAGATGAAAACCGGACTCTCCAGGCAACAAGGAATGTCATATCGGGAAAAACATCTCGCTTCAGCGCGACGCGTGGTGATTAAGGTGGGAAGCGCCGTCCTCACCTCGGAAAACGGCTTGAACCATGATGTGATGCACAACCTTGCCAAGGGGATTCATTATCTCCGGGATCAGGGACGAGAGGTAATTCTGGTCAGTTCCGGGGCAGTTGCTGCGGGCAGGAAAAAACTCGGTTTGAAAAACAGGCCCATCGGCCTCCGGGAAAAACAGGCTGCTGCAGCCGCGGGCCAGAGTAGTCTGATGCGCGCCTATGAAGATATTTTTCAAGGCCTTGGCATCAAGGTTGCGCAGGTGCTGCTTACCCATGACGATCTTTCCCATCGTGACCGCTATCTCAATGTTCGAAATACGCTTTTCACCTTGTTGGATTGGGGTCTTGTGCCGATCATTAATGAAAATGATACGGTCTCGGTTGAAGAATTGCGGTTTGGTGACAATGATACCCTTGGCGCCATGGTCACCAATATGACCGAGGCTGATATGTTTGTCTGTCTCACCGATGTTGCCGGACTTTTTACCGGGAATCCGCAGACCGATTCTGAGGCGAAACAGGTCTACACCGTGGTCAAGGTTGATCAGGAAATTCAGGGGATGGCCGGCAATGTTGCCAGTGCCCTGGGAACCGGAGGGATGCTCAGTAAGATCATGGCGGCCAAGACGGTCTCGGCTCGTGGCGGCAGTTCCTTTATCGGACCGGGTACGCAAAAGGATATTATCAGGCTCCTTTTTTCCGGAGAGCCTGTTGGCACTTTTTTTCTTCCCCAGAAGGAAAAAATGCACAGCCGTAAACACTGGATCGCTTATACCTTGCGACCTAAAGGCTCACTGGTGCTTGATCCTGGCGCCTGCAGGGCCATAATTGCCGGCGGGAAAAGCCTGCTTCCCTCAGGGATTATCGAGGTTCGGGGAACATTCGGAGTCGGCGCGCCGGTCCATTGTCTGGATTCAAATAATAATCCGATTGCCACTGGACTGGTGAATTACAAATCCACTGATATAGAAAAGATCCAGGGCGTTCAGACCTCGCAGATCGAGAACAGACTCGGATATAAAGACAGTGATGAGGTTATTCATCGGGATAATCTGGTCATCTTATAGGGGTAACCGTCCAGCAGCACCGCATCTTTTGATGATCAGGACTTCCGGCATAGGGGACTATAGCCGGAAGTCCTGATCATCAAAATCTACAGCACTGATGAACGGTTACTTGAAATGAAAAAATGTGAATTCAATTGTAAAAGGATTTACTTTATTCAGGGTAAATCCCGGCAGCTTGAAGACCAGTGCTTGTTTGCTGCGACTATAAATCAACAAGGAGAGATAGATGTCTGTGCAGGAAATAATCGAATCCATGGCGGATAAGGCAAAAAACGCCTCAAGGAATCTTGCCGCTCTTTCAACTGAGGTTAAAAACCGGGTGCTTGTCCGGATGGCTGAGGCGTTGACCGAGCAGCAGGATTTCATCAGGCAGGAAAATGAAAAGGATCTGATTGCCGGCAGGGAGAAAGGGTTGTCTGCTGCAATGCTTGACCGGCTTGAGCTCTCGGACAAGGTTATGGATTCCATGCGGGCCGGACTCCTTGAAGTCGCAGCCTTACCTGACCCGGTGGGCGAAATTGACGAAATGGCCAGACGTCCCAACGGCATGATGGTTGGCCGCATGCGTATTCCTCTGGGGGTTATCGGCATGATTTACGAATCACGGCCGAATGTCACTGTTGATGCAGCAGCGTTATGTCTGAAATCAGGCAATGCGGTAATCCTCCGAGGAGGATCCGAGGCGATTCACTCAAATCTGGCATTATCCAAAGTTCTGCAGGATGTTCTGGCCAAGGAGAATATCGACTCGGCCGTGATTCAGGTCATTCCGGTCATTGAGCGGCAGGCAGTAAATATTCTCCTGACTCTTGACGAAAAGATTGATCTGATAATTCCCCGCGGCGGCGAAGGATTGATTCGTTTTGTGGCTGAAAATTCACGGATACCGGTGCTTAAACATTATAAGGGTGTGTGCCATATTTTTGTTGATAAGGATGCGGATATGCAAATGGCCACCAATATTGTGATGAATGCCAAGGTGCAGCGTCCCGGAGTCTGTAATTCCCTGGAGGCGCTTCTGGTCCATGAAGAAATTGCCGAACGTTTTCTGCCCCATGTTGCGGCGCAACTGACTGCTGCCGGCGTTGAATTGCGCGGCTGCCCGAAAACCTGTCAGTTGCTGCCTGACGCCAAACCGGCAAAGCAGGAAGACTGGGGCATGGAGTTTCTTGATCTGATTCTTGCGGTCAAGGTTGTGCCGGACATGGACGCCGCCATGGACCACATTGCCCGGTACGGCTCACAGCATACCGAGTCAATAATCACTGCAAATTATGCCAATGCCCAGCGTTTCCTGAAAGAAGTCGACGCTTCAGCGGTCATGGTCAACGCCTCGACCCGCTTCAGCGACGGCGGCCAGTTCGGCCTCGGTGCCGAGATCGGTATCAGTACAACCAAACTTCATGCATATGGTCCCATGGGCTTGAAGGAATTGACCACTCGGAAGTTTATTGTCTACGGTGATGGTCAAATACGAACCTGAGCCGCTGCAGGCTTGATTGGCGATGAAGATGGATCTGCCGCAAAGTTTGGGAAAAAGAACAGGGCTGCTTGGCGGGACGTTTGATCCGGTCCATAACGGCCATCTCGCTGCGGCGGAAACTGTATTAAACGCGTTACAACTTGATTCCGTACTCTTCATCCCCGCAGCCAGGCCGCCCCATAAGCTGGCCCAGCCTCCAGCACCTTTTGCCTCTCGTCTGGCCCTACTACGCCTTGCCCTGCAGGGGAAAAAGACGTTTTTTGTCACCGAACTTGAAGCGGCAAGAAACGGTCTTTCCTATACGATCAACACCCTTAAAGATCTTCGTGAAAAGGTCCCGGCCGATACACAGCTTTTTTTTATCATCGGTATTGATGCCTTTCTTGAGATTACCACCTGGAAGGCGTATTCGGACCTGCCCTTGTTTGCTCATCTGGTGATTATTGATCGGCCGCCTTTTAAGCTTGATAAGCTCGCTCATTTTATTTCAAGAAATTTCAGCCGTTATACTTTTTCACCCCGGGAAAAGGCTTGGGTTTCGGAAGAATGTCCCGGGAAATTAATCCCCCTTACCATGGAGCCGGTGCCGGTTTCTTCAACGGACATCAGGGAAAGGATTGGCCAAGGTGATTCGATTGACCAACTTGTTCACCCTGATGTGGAAAAATATATTCAGATGAATGGATTGTACAAACCTGCCTGATTCTCTCGGCATTTTCAGCCTGCCGGTTGAATTATGCAGACCGGTTAGGATTAATACTATTAATTGTTGTTTGACATCTATTAATAGTTAAATGTAGTATTATGGCGAAGTTTGATTCTGTACCTCCGCATTATTTAATCACTTATATATTTACTGATTATGATCCGATCACTTAAAAAGAGTTGTTTGTCCAGTCTGATGTTGTTGGCCATCATTGCCATCCCATTTGCTTCCATGGCAGAGGACGAACAGCAATTTCCGCTCCGCAGCAGCTACCCGTTTCTCACCGGTATTGATAGCAAATCACTTGCTGAAATATTTGATTCGGCAATTAAGATTGATTCCAGGAATCAAATGGAATTTTCGGTTATCAGGATGACCGGAGCCATTAATATCCCTGCCGACCGAATGAACCAGGAGCAACTCCTTGCTTTGCGCCCCAAAACAAGTCCTGTGCCGATAGTTTTTTACTGCAACGGTATCACCTGCCCCAAGAGCTATAAGGCTGCTGATAAAGCGGTTGACTGGGGATTTGAAAATGTAAAAATTTATGAGAGCGGTATTTTTTCCTGGTCAAAGGATTATCCTGAGAAAACAGATTTTTTCGGCAAAATCCTGTCAGCAACTGAGATGGAAGATATGGTTCTTAACCCGGAACGCTTTGAAAAGGTCCTGCTGACTCCGGAAAAATTCATCGAAAAAGTACACAGCGGCCAGTACCGAATTATTGATATCCGTGACACCAATGAGAGGTTTGATAAGCCTTTCCGTCTGCCGAGGGTTCTGGTCCTGTCTTTTGACAGCCTTGTGCAGCTTCTTGAAAAAAAGAGCAGCGCCATACCACGGGAACACGTGCTGGTCATTGATAATGTCGGAAGACAGGTTAAATGGCTGCAGTATTTTTTTGAGAAGGAGGGAGTGAAGGAATATTATTTCCTCAAAGGCGGTATGCGAAAGTGGATTGAGGAAGGTTATGATTCATCTGGGCATAAACTTTCTTGAAATCAGCTGTTGGTAAAATATGCTGTTGTGGTCTAATTGATGTTAATCAGCACCCGTTCAATAATTTCATTGAGTTTTTTTGAAGTGATGGGTTTGGCAAGATAGTCATCCATGCCTGCCGCCAGACATTTTTCACGATCACCTTTCATGGCATTTGCGGTTAATGCAATAATCGGCAGGTGACCACCCGAGCCTTTCTCCTTTTCACGGATAAGACGGGTTGCCTCAAGGCCGTCCATTTCAGGCATTTGAACATCCATCAGAATCAGATCAAATTTGTTTTTCTCCGTGGCTTCCACGGCAAGCCTGCCGTTTACCGCACTGTATACATCCCAACCATTCTTCTTGAGCAGCGCCTGGGCAAGTTTCTGGTTTATGGGGTTGTCTTCGGCTACCAGGACACTTAATTGAATCCCTTCAAGGGGGTGCTGTTTTCTGCTGCCCATGCTGAGTTTGCCTCTGATTATTGCGCGCTCTTCTCTCAGCATATGCCGTGTTATAAGATCTCTGTTTAAGGCGGAGTGGTCGCTGAGGCTCTTCATGATCATATCAAAGAGCTCGGACTGGCCAAAAGGCTTGGGCAGATATGCGTCAACACCCAACTCCCGGCAACGGGCTCCATCTCCCTTGACACCCATGGAAGTGAGGATGACAAGCGTCAGACCGGCAAGACACGGTTCGTTTTTTATGAGCTGGGTCACTGCAAAACCGTCCATGTCCGGCATTTGAAAATCCAGAATCAACAGACGATATGGATTATTGCCCGTGGCCTCTTTTTTGAGGGTCGCGAACCCTTCTTTCCCAGAGGAAACCGCATCAGGACTCATCCCCCAGTTGGTGAGCATTTCCGTCAGGATGAGACGGTTTGTGGTATTGTCATCAATTACCAGGACGCGCATGCCGCTGATATTAGGAGGTTTAATATAAACAGGGGTTGCCGAGCCTTTTTGTTTTCTGAAGGTCAGTGAAAAATAAAAAGTGCTTCCTTTGCCCACGTCACTTTCAACCCAGATGGTGCCGCCCATGAGTTCAATGAGCTGTCGGGAAATAGTGAGTCCGAGGCCGGTGCCGCCGTATTTTCTGGTGCTGGAAGCATCGGCCTGGGTGAAGCTTTCAAAAAGGCTCTCGATCCTTTCAGTTTTAATGCCGATCCCGGTGTCGTGTACCGAAAAAGAAAGATAGATCGAATCCTCTTTTTCGCTTTCTTTTTCAACCCGCACAACCACTTCGCCTTTTTCAACAAATTTTACGGCATTGCCGATGAGATTGGTAAGGACCTGGCGAATTCTGCCGGGGTCGCCGATCAGTCCGTCATGAATGTCCTGTGGAATGTGGCAGATAAGTTCAATTTTTTTGGTGTGGGCTTGCAGGGCAAAGTCCTTTGTCGTTCTTTCAACGAGATGTGACAGGCTGAAATCAATTGCTTCAATTTCAAGTTTGCCCGCTTCTATTTTTGAATAATCAAGAATTTCGTTGATTATGCCGAGCAGCGATTCGGAAGATGCTCTGGCCATGAGCAGGAAATCCCGCTGTTCATCGTTAAGTTTGGTTTGCAGGACGAGATCGGTCATACCCATGATGCCATTCATCGGTGTACGTATTTCATGGCTCATGTTAGCAAGAAAATGACCTTTGGCAATGTTGGCTGCTTCGGCCGCTTCTTTGGCCTTCTGCAGTTCATCCACAACTTTTTTCCTTTCAGTAATGTCAAGAGCTGAGCAGACAACTTCTTCGATCCGGTCGGTTTTTTCGTTATTCACCGGCGAGGCTGAAAAAAGAACCGGAATCTCGTGGTTGTCCTTGGTCAGGAATGAGGTCTCGATGCTGCTTACTTCATTTTTTTCAAAAACAATGCTCCACAGGGTATTGGCAAAGCCCGAGCGTTCATTGGGGCTGAGAATCTTTTCAACGGTGTGTCCCAAGAGCTCATCCTCCTGATATCCCAGCATGGTGCATAACGCTGTATTCACCCTTGTTATTCGTCCGTCCCTGGTGATGATCAGCAAAGCATTGATCATTGATTTTATGATATTTTCAGTATAAGACGCCGAGTTTATCAATTCATCGCGGTATAGACTGAGGTTCTTCGCCATTCTGGCAAAGCCGGTTGTGAGTTCACCGATTTCGTCTTTGGTGGGCGGCGGGAGAGTGACATTAAGATTTCCTTCCCCTATGTTGGAAGCGGCGTCTTTTAGCACGGTAATGGGCCGAGAAATTTTTCGTGAAATAATTATTCCGGCAATTATCGCGAAAATAAACGACAGGAAACTTACGATAAAGATAGTTGTCAAGGATTGGGAAATTGAATCGAGGAGTGTTTTTTTCCTATGTTGGAATATTTTCTTTTCTTGCTCTAATACGCTGTTTATCGAGTTCAGGAAAAGCCGTTCGCTCTTGTCAAATTCTTCTTTTATTTTTAGTATTTCTTCACCTGTTATGCCGCTTGCCTTCATTTCAAGGATGATATCGCTGATTTCAAGCAGCCTTTGACCGGTGTTGTCGATAAACCTCAGGTAGCTGGCTTTGTCCGGGTGAAGGGTTGTGATCAGTTGAGCATAATGATCAAAGGCAATGTAATACTGTTCTTTGCCCTCGATGATCAGTTTCATGGCATCGAAATAGAGGTCGTTATCTAATCGAGATTGGCGTGTGGAAGTGAAGCCGGTTGATTTGAGCAGCGCTTCTTTTTCAGAGTTGAAAAAAGCGTATTCCACTGTCGATGTAACAATTCTGAGGCCTGCAAAACGAAGATTTTCCAAAGCCTCGATGACCGGCATGGTTTCGTTTGCAACATTGCTGAACTCATCCTGGATGAGTCGGGTCATCCCGTGACCTATAAATCCTATGACCACGGTAAGGAGTGCAATGAGAAAAAAACCGAGTATTAATTTATTGCGAATACTCATTAATCTTCAATTCTATTGTTAGTTTGGCGGTGGTTGTCAATTTTGATTGACCAGAGATATGTAATTATTTTAATTCGTTATAAAAATAACTTCGCTTGACTTTCCAGTGCTGTCCGTTTTACAAAAAAGGTACGGCAAGGTATTAATTACTGTTTTCATGCAGGCTTGGAGTTACATTGTATCGGGAAGCACCGGAGTAGAGTTTATATGCCAACGTCATCGGCTTAGCAGTAGATACCGCACTTGTTAACCTTATAAAGAAATTATTCTCAAACTGTTAAACAAATTTACCATACACGAGTGGTTTTGTCTAAAAAATGCCATTTACTCTTTTTTCTGCCAACAAATCTCTTACTTCTAAACTGGTAACAGCAGTAAGCCTGATTATCGGTGTCGGCTCTTTTATCTTCTGGTTCACAATTATCAAAGAAGAAGAAAAGCATCTTATGGAGGATGCGCAGGCATATGTGAAATCATCTTCCGAAATGGTAAGCATGAGCCTCAGTCGCGATATGCTTTTAGGAAGCGTTGAGGCGCTACAGAAGGCCATAGAGGTCATTTCAAGCTCCGAAATAATAGATAATGTCCGAATAATCAGGCCTGACGGGAAGATTGCCTATTCTTCGTTGGAAAATGAAATCGGTTTCACATTGGAAAAAATAAGCAGCACCTGCCGACAATGCCATCCGGAGTCGGATGAAGTGCGGTTGCCGGTTTCCGGTCACAAGCAGTGGGTCGTTCATCAGGAGGATGGTTCCCGACTGTTGACTTATGTCGAACCCATCGCCAACGATACCGCGTGTTATACTGCTTCCTGCCATTTTCACGATGAACAGGATAAGGTGCTCGGCTTGATGATGACCGATTTTTCCCTCCAGTCCTATGATGACAGGATTAAAAAACAGACGATCAAGACCTCTGTCTACATTTTTCTTTTTATTGCGCTGATTGCCGGCTTGATTTCTCTCATCCTCTGGAAAATTATTCTTAAACCGGTGGGTGCGCTCTCCAAGGGGATGAAAAGTGTTTCAGAAGGGGATCTTTCGCACAGGGTGGAATTGTCTTCCAAAGATGAAATTGGCCGCCTTGCCCTGGCATTTAATGATATGAGCCACGAATTAAGCGTCGCAAGAAAGAAAATGGAACAATGGACGCAGCGACTGGAAGAAGAAGTTGAGAAGAAAACCTCGGAAATCAGAAAAACCCAGGACAAGCTCGTGCAGGCAGAGAAAATGGCGGCCCTCGGGCGTTTGACTGCGGACATTGCGCACCAGATTCGAAATCCTCTTTCGGCCCTCGGCGGTTTCGGCAGGAGATTGTTGAAGCTTGCCTCTTCGGAAAAACAGGAAGCCTATGCCGAGATTGTTGTTTCCGAAGCCGAAAGGCTTGAAAGAATTCTCAGGGACGTTCTGGTTTTTTCCTGGGAGCCGAAAATGACATTTGAACGGCATAGCCTCGACAGTGTCGTAAATGATGCGGTAAATCTCTTTCGTGAAATGCTTGAAGAATTGAATATTGCAGTTGATTATAAAAACAACACTGATCTTACCGTGATGATCGACGCCGAACAGGTCAGACAGGCGGTAATCAACCTGATTTCAAATGCAATGGATGCCATGCCCGATGGAGGAACTCTCTCGATTGAAGTCACTTCCGAAGAAATACATCATGTGGTTTGTCTTGCGGTTCATGTTTCAGATAGCGGACCCGGGGTGAATACAGAGTTTCTCGGTTTGATTTTTGAGCCCTTTTACACAACGAAAAAAGCCGGCCAGGGCACCGGCCTTGGGTTATCGATCAGCAAAAAAATTGTGGAGGAGCATGGCGGCTCTATCCGGGCAGGAAACAGAAAAGAGGGCGGCATGGAAGTAAGTCTTTATTTCCCGTATCAGAGCAGGGAGGATGATGGAAAAATCCCGTGCTGGGAATTCATGCAATGCGGCCGAGATAAAAACAGTGAACTCAAATGCCCCTCATACCCGCATTACGGCAGGGTGTGCTGGGTTGTTGCCGGAACCTTGTGTGCTGGTAAAGTGCAGGGCACCTTTGCCCAGAAAATCACCGACTGCAAGCAATGTAAATTCTATATACAGGTAACCGATGGCCTGCCGTTTCTTGATTTCAAGAATTTTTCCTGAAAAAGTCTTACAGAATTCTGACTCCAAGTATCACACAATTACAGGAGGTTTGGTAATGTCAAAGATGTTGTTGAGAAAATTGCTCTATCCGGTTCTGGCTGCAGGATTATTGCTTTCAGGTGCAAGCCTGACAGCGGCTGCCGAACTGGAGTTCCCATTCCGGGTGAAGTACAGAGATCTCTCGCCCATTGAGACTGAAGAGCTTGCTTTAATCTATAACGACGCAATTATCGTAGATTCACGCGATGCCAGGGAATACAAGGTAATCCACATGAACGGCGCCGGAAATATTCCGGTGGACAGGCTGCGGGAAAAAGACCTGCTGGCGCTTCGTGAGAAAAAAAGCAGTACACCTCTTGTTTTCTACAGTAACGACACCACATGTTCAAACAGTTATAAGGCCGGGGCCAGGGCCACCGAGTGGGGATTTGCCAATGTCAGAATTTATGATGCCGGCATTTTTTACTGGGTTCAGAATCATCCGGGAAAAACTGATTTTTTCGGCAGGCCTATGACCCGCGAAACCTTGAAAACTTCGTTGATCAGCAAAGAGGATTTCAACCGGAAACAGCTGGCTACCGAGCATTTCATTGATAAAGCCAACAGCGGTAAGTACACGATTATCGACCTCAGAGAGCCCAATGAAAGAAGCGAATCACCCATCCGGTTTCCGAAAATGAAGCAACTGACCGTAGACCTGCTGATCAGTCTGATTGAAAAACAGAGTATAGCCGTGCCGCGCAGTGGAATCCTTATCCTGGATAATGTCGGGAAGCAGGTTGAGTGGGTGCAGTATTACTTTGAGAAGGAAGGGATCACCGATTATTATTTTCTGAAAAAAGGTGTGCTTCAGTGGAAGAAAGACGGATATGACCCCGCCGGGAAAAAAGAGTAACGCACTGCCATTCATCTTAGGTGAAACTGCCAAGGGCTTACGACCATGTCCCTTTTCATTGTTCTATTCATGTAGCGGATATGTTATCATGTAAATTATACTTTTCACGCAGGTCGATCTGGTTTTATTGCTAACATTTCTAAAATGGAGGTTCTGCCGATGAAACGCATAGCATGTATATTTGTTTTTTTGCTTTTTCTTGCCCCGGATATTTCTTCAGCCCTTGGCGTGGAAGTTGCCGTGGGGGGTTGGGGGCAGAGCCCTGACGGTTATGTCGGGTACAAAGCCATAACCCAGGCCGATAACCTTGATCTGGGGAATGATGCGAAATATGACGATGAATTCCGCGGCTATGTCCGGGCAAAATTCGATCTGCCGCTTTTTCTTCCCAATATCTACCTGATGTATACACCCATGGAATTTGAAGGCACTGGCCAGAAAAGCGCAAATTTCAAATTTGGTGACCAACCTGCATTCACAGCAGCTACTGATTTCTATTCGAAGCTGGTTTTAGATCATTATGATGTTGCGGTGTACTACGGCATCCCTTTTATTGAGACCCTCACCGGCGACCGTTTGAGCGCCGAATTCGGCATCAACGTGCGGATCATCGATCTGTCTGCTCAGGTAACTCAGGGGAGTTATGACGAATCCACCAGCCAGACCATTCCCATGCCCATGGTATATATCGGCTTGCGGGTGCAGCCATTTAAATGGCTTGCCATCGAGGCGGAGGGGCGGGGGATTTCCTATGATGACAACAGTTATTTTGACTATATAGGCAGAGTAAAGTACCACCCCTTTAAAATGCCCATGAAGTCATTGTATATTGCCGGAGGATATCGGCATGAACAGATCGAAATTGACGAAAAAGATATTAAGGCTGATCTTACCTTCAGCGGTCCATTTGCCGAGGTGGGCCTGGATTTCTAAGAAGATCAGAAGTCAATAAGAAGTGAAAGGGAGGCAGAAGCAATTCGGCCCCCCTTTTTTTTGTTAGTTCGGTTGGTTGCCCAGGGACTGGATATACATTTTTAAAGACCGCATCGGCGCAGTTCTGCCGTCAATGGCTTTTCCCGCCAGAGGTCCTTCGATACATTTATTGATCATTTTGACAAGATTCTGGTTGTCTCCAGACTTTTCCAGGCCAGAGCCATTATCATGACACGAGTTGCAGGTTTTGCTGTTTGTCGAGCCGCCGAGAGTCGGGTCATTAAACAGTTGTTTGCCAAGTTCAATGGACGAGGTCTCGGCAAGGCTTAAACCCGGTGACAGAATAATCAATGCAGCAGCAACCAATAGAATTCTTTTTTTCATTTTTTCCTCCAGTTACATAAAAGTTAATAAAAAGTTGGCAAAGCAGCCCCGGTATTTATTCCACAGGATTGAGACATTAATGTGACTAAATGTGCTGTATGTCTGCGCAGCCAGAGTGTCAGTTCGGGAAATCAAGCTGATTCGGCTTCAAAATGATTTGCAGAATTAGATAGTCAGGCTCTGGGTGGTTACCATAAGAAAGTTTTTAATGCGTGTCAATATTAAATGTTAGGCAGGGGAGGTTTTTGTATTTATTGCACAGAATTAATTCAATTCGTCGCTGTCAACATAGGCATAGGCGCTGTGTTTGTGGATGGATTCAAAACTTTCGACGCTTACTGAAAACCAGTGAATATCCGGATGAGCAAGGGTTTTTTCAGCAACGATGCGGACCACGTCTTCTACAAATAACGGATTATTGAACGCCTGTTCGGTGACGAATTTTTCATCCGGCCTTTTGAGCAGGGAAAAGACCTCGCAGGAGGCGCAGGATTCAACCATGGAAATGAGATCCTCAACCCAGATGAAGCCGTTGAATTTCACATTAAGATTCACTTCAGCCCGCTGGTTATGGGCGCCGCTTTCACTGATTTCCTTGGAGCAGGGACAAAGGGTGGTTACCGGCACCCAGACGGAAAGAATGAAATCTTCTTCCGGTCCCATGATTCCGGTAAAACGGCATTGATATTCCATCAGGCTTTTGGTTCCGGTTACCGGTGCCTTTTTTTCGATGAAATACGGAAAGGTCATTTCGATTTTTGATGATTCTGCCTGCAGACTTTCACTGACTTCATTGAGAAGCGCCGGGAATTCATCGACGCTGATGTTTTTCTGGTACTTGTTAAGAACCGTAATAAATGTTGCGATGCAGTTTTCCCTTTGCCGGCGGGGCATATTTGCCTGCATGGCGATTGTTGCCACGGTTTCCTGGGTGCCGCCGATTTTTCTTCGAACCCGGACCGGGTAGCTGATATTTTTTATGCCAACGGATTTGAGTTTCATAGCGTGATATTTTTTATCATATATAGTTAGTCATGTAATTTTTTACCTGAGACTTTCTAGCATTGTATACTGTATTTCTGCAAGGCTGGAAAGAGCGGCATTTTTTTATAATTGGATAATAGCTCTCAGGAAACAAGTGTGGTAAATATTATTTTTTAAATTGTTACTACTCGTTAAGAAAGCTGATGACTGAAGAAATAAAGGTCAGGATTGATAAATGGTTGTGGGCCGCCCGTTTTTTTAAAACCAGGTCGTTAGCGGCAATTGCGGTTGCCGGCGGCAAGGTGCATTGCAATAATGCCAGAATCAAACCGGCAAAAACCGTCAGTATCGGTGATGAACTGCGGATCCAGAGAGGTGAGGTCGAGTTTATCGTAATCGTTCATGAACTTTCAGGCCGGCGCGGGCCTGCGGTTGTTGCACAAAAAATGTATGAAGAGACCGGGGAGAGTATATCCGCCCGCGCGGCAACAAGGGAAGAACGGCGCCTGCTGAAACCGGGCAGCAATTTCGGCCCGGAAGGACGTCCGGGGAAGAAGGACCGTAGACTGATCAGACGTTTTACGCGAAAAGATTAGATTATCTTGAACGAATAAATTTATGGAGGACTACCAATGAAAAAAATAGAGCGTGCACTTATAAGTTTGACCGACAAATCCGGTATCGAGGGTTTTGCCCGGGAATTGCAGGATCTGGGGGTTGAGATTCTTTCAACCGGCGGCACCGCGAAAAAACTTCGTGACCATGGGCTTACGGTCATGGATGTCTCCGAATTCACCGGCTTTCCAGAGATGCTGGACGGCAGAGTAAAAACCCTGCATCCCAAGGTTCACGGCGGCATCCTGGCGCAGAGGGATAATCCTGACCACCAGAAACAGATGGCAGCACATGGCTTGAAACCAATCGACCTGATTGCGGTGAATCTCTATGCCTTTGACAAGGCCACCGCTGAGCCGGGTTGCACCGTTCCTCACGCTATTGAAAATATCGACATCGGCGGGCCGACCATGATCCGCTCATCTGCAAAAAATTTCCATGATGTCACCGTGCTTGTGGATCCGGCGGACTACCCGCAGGTCCTTGCTGAAATCAAGGCAACCGGCAATACCACCCTCAAAACCCGTTTCCGTCTTGCAGCCAAGGTTTTTGCCCTTACCAGCAAATACGATACGGCTATTTCCGCCTGGCTGGATAGGGTCGATGTGGATAACGACCCCTATTTTGAATAGGGGTTTTTAGGCTATTGCATCCTGAGTTCCCCAAAAGGCGTGTCGTTTTTTCTATTTCTTCCGGTTCATGTGCACCGGCTTCATCGGGGCGTAACTGACTGTCACGCTCCTTGTGGAACTGATCGCTTCGAAATTCTGGCGGGACGTAAGTGGCCTGCAGAAATTGATAAAACCGCTGAGAATTGTAAGAGCCACATTAAATAATACATCAGGAGAGTGATATGAAACTTGCGGTCCTGCTTTCCGGCTCCGGCCGGACCCTTGATAATTTTCATGAACGCATTAAAAAGGGCACGCTGAATGCGACGATTGATGTGGTCATTTCCAATGTTGCTGATGCATTGGGGCTCACCAAGGCGAAAAAATACGGCTACCCTGCCTTTCATGCAAAAGACAACCAGGCAACCAACGAGATACTCAAAGGTTACGATATTGATCTCATCTGCCTGGCCGGATATCTGAAGCTTTATGAGCCGCCTCTGCAACTCAGAAAGGCTGTTTTGAATATTCATCCGTCGCTGATCCCTGCTTTTTGCGGCGACGGATTTTACGGGATGCGTGTACACCGGGCGGCCAAGGAGCGCGGCGTAAAGGTGAGTGGCTGCACAGTGCATTTTGCCAATGAGGAGTATGACGAAGGCCCCATTGTCGTTCAGAAATGCGTCCCCCTTGATGAAGAGGATACGCCGAAAGATATTGCCGCCAAGGTCTTTGATATGGAATGCATTGCTTTTCCGGAAGCGATTAATCTGGTTGCCGCCAAGGGGATTGATCATTTCTGGCCATGACATGCTGGCGCGGCAATTTTCTTGACAGGTTATTGTCGCACAGGTACTTTTGATTGATTCATCGTGCATGAAATTTTTTCGTTTTATCTTCTGATCTTACGCTAAATTCAAGTGTGCAGGGAAAAATTACCCATGGCAAAATCAACAAAGAAAATAATGAATTCGCGGGACATGGACCGGGCCCTGAATCGTATGGCCCTGCAGATCATGGAACATAATACCGGGGTCAAGGACATTGCGCTGGTGGGTATTCATACCGGTGGAGTTTTCCTGGCCGACCGTCTGCAGAAAATAATCAAGGCCAGAGAAAAGGTGGAGTTGCCGGTGGGCAGCCTTGATATTACTTTGTACAGGGATGACTGGAGCCTTGCCTGCCAGAGTCCTCTGGTGAAAAAGACGGATATTAATTTTGCCGTTGAAGGCTTTACCCTGGTTCTTGTCGATGATGTGATTTTTACCGGTCGCACCATTCGTGCAGCGCTGGACGCAATAATGGATTTCGGCAGGCCCTGTTTTATTCAACTGGCGGCGCTCATTGACCGGGGAGGTCGTGAACTTCCTATCCGTCCTGATTTTACCGGCATGGAAATTACTGTCAGTCCCAATGAACATGTCCATGTTCTGCTGGAAGAAATCAGCGGCAAGAATGAAGTTGTCCTGGAACAATACGCATAAATATTTTCATGGCAAACAGTAATAACATACCCCCTGATCTTGAAATTATTTTCTGCCGCGTCCACCAGAAACGTGATGATTATAAGAAATACGCCTTCAGCCCGATTAAAAACGATATCCTCAAGACCTTTTTTGATCTGGCCCAGGAATTTGATTCCTTAAAGGATTTTTATCGAATCTGCGTTGCAGTGCCCAAGGATTTTCTCCAGGTAGACAGCAGACTGTATTTGACCGATGAGGCAGGTGTCACACTGAAACTGGTCTGTGACAGCATTGAAGGGCTGAGTCCCGCAGGCAGCAAAGTTCCGGATTATATTCGTTTGGCGTCCAGTTCCTATCAGGATTCCGATTCCTATATTGTTCCTGTTTTCAGAAAAAGCGCCCATGCCGAAGATATTACTCCTCTTCTGCCTGGAAAAAATCATGTGCTGGGCATGTTTGAGATTTTTCCCCAATCCCGACTTACCGAAGCTGACCGCCTGTTTTTTGAAAAATACACCGGCAGAATCGGCTATAATCTGCATAACAGAATAGTCGGCCACCAGAATATCCGGCATCTTAAATTTATCAATAATCTGGTACGGGACATTGACCATAATGTCATTGTTCCGAACATGTATTTCAGGCATATCTTCAATCAGCTGAAAAAAAGGATACTAGATCTTGAAAATCTTGGAATACTCATACATGCCTTTAAGGAAGATCAGGGGGTTTCAGGGCCGCTATGCGATAAGGTGGCGGCTGAAGTGGAGTTCCTGCGGAGAAATCTTGCAGAAAACTACAATGAGCTTATGGGCCACCATGCCACCATAAGCCTCTTTCTCGAAAGCCTTTTCAGACGGGAACATTTTGAAGAAGGGCATCTCGTCTTGCGTTCGAAAAAATGTCTGATCGAAAAAGAAATAATCGCACCGCAGTTGGAGTATTATTGCAAACGTTTTCATTCCCGCGGCATAGAAGTCGAGAAGCCCAAGGACATGATCGGTGAAGAGATTCCGCTCAACGCCGATGTCGGTCTGCTGGCCCAGGTGTATTCCAACCTGTTTTCAAATGCGGTGAAGTATACCGAGGAGATTATCCGTGAACACGGTTTAAGTAGAAAATCCGTGGCTTATGGACGTGAGTTCATGGCCGATTATTTCGGGCCCGGCAAGAATGGCATAAAATTCAATGTCTTTTCCACCGGACCTCATTTAAGGGAATCGGATGCAAAGATGATTTATTCCGAAGGGTTCAGGGGGATGGGAAGTCACGGCACCCCCGGATCCGGGCACGGATTGTCTTTTGTCAAACATGTTATAGAAATCCATGGCGGCGTTGTCGGCTATGAGCCAACGGAGGAAGGAAACAACTTTTTCTTTATTTTGCCCCTGGGCATCGACAGGCAGAGTATTCCGGATCTGGAGCAGCTCGGGTAAAAAGCATTCAGTTGACCCTGCCTCCCAGGCCAGTTGATAAAATCAGTTATTAATCCGGCCTTCCGAACTTTTGGTATCTCTCCACCGGTCAGCCAGCATCTATGTTTCCCTTAAAGGATAATATTCCCGCAAAGCATTTTCCAGCGGTTAATCTCTGGCTGATACTGGTCAATGTGCTTTGTTTTATCTACGAGGTGAAACTTGGCCATGGACTGGAAGAATTTGTAAGGATGTACGGTTTTATCCCGGCAAGATTTCTGTACCTTCAGGAAAGAAATATTGTTGATGTTTCGCGATTCGTGCCGGTATTTTCTTCAATGTTTCTGCATGCGAATTTCATGCATCTCCTTGGCAATGTCTGGATGCTGTGGATTTTCGGGGATAATGTCGAAGATCGCATGGGGCATCTGCGGTATTTTTTCTTTTATATCCTCTGCGGGATCATGGCTGTGGTTGCCCAGGCCTGGTCCGGGCCGAACTCGGCGATGCCGATGCTTGGAGCAAGCGGAGCCATTGCAGGAGTTCTCGGAGCGTATTTGCTGTTATATCCCAAGGCAAGAATTCTTACCCTGGTGCCCATTGTGATTTTTTTCTATCTCGTTGAGATCCCTGCATTTGTTTTTCTGGGAATCTGGTTTCTCATCCAGTTTGTACAGGGGTACTATCTGTTGACCTTCGGTTCCCTGGTTGAGGGCGGGGTAGCATTCTGGGCCCATATCGGCGGTTTTGCAGCCGGGGTGTTTTTCGTGTATTTCTTCACAAAAAGAAAAGTCGGGAGAAAATAGATAATGTCATCAAATAAAAGAAGAAACCCCTCAGGCACACAAATGGAACTTCTGGCGCCGGCAGGCACCGTGGAAGTCTTTGAGGTTGCGGTGGAGCAGGGTGCTGATGCGGTTTACATAGGGGCGCCGGCACTCAACGCCAGGGCGCAGGCAAAACAGTTTACACCGCAGGAGATTGCGGCAATGGTCGCCCACGGGCATAAATCCGGGGTAAAAGTGTATGCAGCGATGAACAGTCTGATGAAAGACGAGGAGATACCTCAGGCAATTGAGACCCTGGCGCTCTTTGAGAGCCTGAAGATTGACGCGATTATTGTGCAGGATCTCGGCATATATTATCTGGCAACAAAATATTTTCCTACCCTGAAAATTCATGCAAGCACCCTTATGGCGGCCCATAATTCTATCTCTGTCCGGCAATTCGCCCGAATGGGATTTTCCAGGGTGGTCCTGGCCCGGGAATTGAATCTCCAGGAGATTTCGCGGATTGGGCAAACAACATCGGTTCCTCTTGAGGTCTTTGTCCATGGGGCAATGTGCTTCAGTTATTCAGGGCTTTGTCTTTTCAGCAGCTATCTCGGTGGTAAAAGTGGTTTACGGGGCTGGTGCGTTCAACCTTGCAGGCGGCGTTATACCTGGGATAAAAGCGGCAAGCCGGCCGGATATCTTTTTTCAATGAATGACTTAAACGCCATTGATCTGTTGCCGCAGCTGGCCAAAGCCGGGGTTGTTTCCATAAAGATAGAGGGCAGGATGAGAAGCGCACAGTATGTGAGTTCGGTGGTGAAAGCCTATCGTATTATGCTGGATGCGCCGGAGGGAGATACAGCCGCAAAGGAAGAAGCAGGCAGGCTGTTGCATAATTCGATGAGCCGAAAGATGGCTTCCGGGTATTTTTCAGGACCCCAGCCAGAGGATATTCTGTCGCCGGAGCATTCCGGCAATATCGGTCATTTTATCGGCAAGGTCGAGAAGTCCTCCGGCGAAAAAGCAACAATTGCCCTGAAAAACGGGCTTAATGTGGGTGACCGGGTCAGACTTCATTTTGAAAAAACCGGTGAGCGCAAGGCCTTTACCGTTAAAAAAATGTATTCCGGTCAGCAGGCGGTCAACAACGCTTCAGAAGGGGAGACGGTTTTAATTGAACTTCCAGTGCAGGCGGCGCCGGGCGACAGCCTGTATCTGGTGGATACCAAGGAAAGAAGAGCCCTTGAAGGCAAGCAGAAGAGCATTCTGCCCGGTCGTTTTGATGAAAAGATAAAGGCCTTGAATCACCGGCATAAAGGGGAGATTATTTGGGCCAAAGTGAAGCGGCAGATGAAGCTGCGGGACGCTGACAAGCAAAGAAAATCAGGACCTGTGAAATCACGCCGCAGCAAAACCCTGGATGCCGGTCGAGTCCCCTGGTGGCTGAAAATTGACAACCTTATGCAGCTCAGGCAGCACCTTCCCGATAAGCCGGCCCGCCTGATTGTGATGCTGACCGGAGAAACTTTTTCACAGTTCAAACGAATGGAAAAAATGCTTAGATCTTATGGGCGAACGGTTGTCTGGTCCCTGCCGCCGCTCATCGATGAGGCGGATATTGAATTTTTTGCGCAGGCAATTAACGAATTGATCAGCATGGGATTCAAGACGTGGCAGATCGGCCATCTTGGTCAGCTCCAATTTTTTAATCCGTATAAGAGCAAGGTGAGTGTTTTCGGAGACTATACCTTGAACGCTTTAAACTTTTTTTCCCTGGCGAGTCTTTCCGAGTTCGGACTTCGCGGTTGTCAGCTTTCCATTGAGACCGACAAAAAGAACCTTGAAGGTATTTTGAAGAAAAGGTTGCCCCTTGATGTCGGGCTGAC
This sequence comes from Pseudomonadota bacterium, assembly GCA_018823135.1. Lineage (NCBI taxonomy): Bacteria > Pseudomonadati > Pseudomonadota > Pseudomonadota bacterium. The sequence continues at coordinate 82,222 of JAHJJF010000126.1, read as the reverse complement.
AATTTACGGGAGACCGCCATTGAGTATGGCCAGGACATTTGCAGGTTTTTTTCAGTTTAACCAGGCTTTTAGAAGTCCCTTGCGGGAGAAATTCGTCCTTGAAAAATCTTTCGGGAAAACCGTTGTTCTGGCTGAAAAACCCTTTTCACTGCTGCCGGTTCTTTCCGAGATATACTCCATGGGGCTCGGCTATGGGGTGATTGACATAAGCAACATGGCCTTTCGTAAAGGCGCCTTGACCGCACTTGTCGGCAAGATTGGGAACCCTTCCGCGATGAGGGAAAAGCTCAGCACCTTTAATTATTTTGGCAAGTTATATTGAGATATTTAATTTCAGAGATTAGAATATGCAAAAAATATGTTAGAAATTATCCCGGTGCAAAAGCCTGGACACCTTAAGCTGTTGTTGTAACTTATTCAGGGTCTAGGCCCTTTTACTCAAGGGCCTCAAGTTCAAACAGGATTCTCATTATGGAGAAAAAATTTTTAAATGATCTCATAACCCCGGAGGTATTCTGGGTAGCCCCGGACGCCACGGTCCAGGAAACTATCCGTGTGATGCGGGAAAAAGATGTGAGCTGTATTCTTGTTCTTGAAGACAGGAAGCCGGTGGGAATTTTCACCGAAAGAAATATTGTCCGCTACGCAACCGAAAAGGGACATGATTTCAATAAGATCAAGATCAAGGAACTTATGAGTTCACCGGTGTTAACCGGCAAGAGCGATCTTGATGTATATGATGCTTACAGTCTGTTCAGCTTGCACAAGATCCGGCATCTCGTGGTGGTGAATAATCATGGTGATGCCATAGGAATTGTCACCCAGTCAAATATTATTGAGAATCTCGGGTATGAATATTTCATTGAGATGAAAAAAATTTCCCGGATCATGTCAAAAAATCTCTTTATCGTCTCCAAGGATCACTCGGTTGCTCAAGTCCTTTCCAAAATGGCCAAAAATGCAGTGAGCTGCGCAATTGTTACTGAAAATGGTTTTCCGGTGGGAATCCTCACTGAAAGGGACATGGCCCGTTTTCTGGTGGACAATCTACCTCTGGATGAAATGAAAGTTCTGGATGCGATGAGCAAGCCGTTAATCACCATTTCCGAGGGCAGCGCTGTCCTCGAAGCGGCGAAATCCATGCAGCAGCATGGGATCCGCCGGCTGATTGTCGTCAATGAGGACGGCCATCTTTGTGGTTTGACAACCCAGACCGATATCATTAAAGAGCTTGAAGGAAAATATATTGATACCCTCAAGCAGATCATCAAACAGCAGGATATGAAGCTGGAGAGCATCTCACGGGATCTGGTGGAAACCACCGTGTATCTGGAAAACATCCTTCATTCATCAGTTGATATGGGGGTGATTGCGGTCAATCTTGATTTTGTGATTGTCTATTTCAATCCCGCCGCTGAAAGTCTTCTCGGTGTTGAGGCTGAAAAGGTTATCGGCACAGATATTGACAATATAGTCATTTCAGAAAGCGGTAAGCTTATCTATAAAGGCAACATTACAAAAACCTTTGATACTTTTAAGCGCGAATCCTTTGTTATTGAGCAAAAAATCAAAGGAAATATCAGGTTTATCCATTCAAGCGTGTCGGGGATTTGGGACAGATATCAGGAACTCTTCGGCTTTGTCATCATGATGCATGACATAACTGAAAGAAAGCGAGCAGAAGATGAACTTGCCCATATGGCGACCCATGATTTTCTTACCGGTCTCCCCAACAGGGCTTTACTGCACAATCTTATTAACCATGAGGCGGCGCACATCCTGCGTGATAAGAAAAAATTCGCAGTCATGTTCCTTGATCTTGATGAATTTAAAACGATTAATGACTCCCTTGGCCACGATGTGGGGGATAAACTTCTGCAGTCAGTTGGTGGACGGCTTCAGAAAACACTTCGTAAAAGTGATACGGTGGCGCGAATGGGTGGCGATGAATTCATTGTGCTTCTTCCTGGTTTTTTGGAGAGCAGCGAGGCTTCGCTCATTGCCGAAAAAATTGTCGGAGCCATAAACCTGCCTTTTATTGTTAATGGTCAGGAGTTAAGCATCACCACCAGTGTGGGAATCGCCATTTTTCCGGATGACTGTGATAACCCAAATGACCTTATTAAATGTGCTGATCTTGCAATGTACAGTGCCAAGAACCATGGAAAGAACCGATTTCAAAGGTTCCTTCCGGAAATGAGATGAGACAACGGTGAGAAAAAGCTAAGAGACGCAGGGACTTAATGCTGACCTGTAAGTTTTCATTGTAAGAAATACCCGAGTCCGTGATTTTGTTAAATCCTGGACTCTTTTTTTTGCTTAAATCATGACAATTCAAAATGTAATGTAACTTGCTGATATTATTTGATTTTTTTATTGACAATTGTTTCGGGCCGGTTATATTCGAAAAATGATAAGTAGAGGTATGGAAATAAATTCTCCTGAAGCTATAGCGAGAGTCGCGGTGAAAAAGAGGGAGGCAGTGTCTCAGTCGGGCAGGCCCCTTTTGGCCGGACACGGTATGGCAAGGACATCCCGGGACGGTTTGCTTGTTTTTGGGATGTTTTCCACCTTTGTATTTTTATGGGGTCTGGCATGTCTTATAGGTGCCATGTTGGGCGGGGGATTGATTGATTTGGCCAGGAATTGGTTCGGATCTGTGTTAGGGATGTGATGAATGAGGCTTAAGCAGTAACCGCAGGTTCTGTTTGGCATAGGAAGGGCTGCCCAGTTGAGGGCGGCAAGATTTAGTGACAGGGTTCCAGTCTTAACTTGGCGGGGGCTGGGACTCTGCACTAGTCTTTTTTTTGAATACTCAGTTACGGAATATATTTTTCGTTTATTACAATAAGCTTGTCAGAAGCCCCGGTGCAATTATCAAGAGCCGCGGGCTTTTTTTATGCCCTGATGGTTCGGACTCACCAGCCCGCCTTTCGGGGAGTGATTTCGATCTGAATCAGCATGTTACCTGTATCGGACAATTTGGATTTTGAAAAATTTTGCTGCAGGGCAAGTTACTGTTTGAAAATGCAATTAGTTGAAAAACCTATCGATATCACACAAGAAATATTCGGGCTAAAGTTTTCCTGCTCTGTTGCTATTTATAGCCTGCAGGAGTATAAATGAACTAATAAAAATGTTGTTTTATTATTCATTTAATGATGGATATTTTCATCAGGAAGAGGGCTGATAGTGGGCACTTTTATCCGAGGTTTATTTGTTTTTTTTATAATAGTTATTGTCGGGGGTGTCATCGCTCTGTTTTGGAACCTCGAGCACAAACTGCCGTCGCTAAGCTATAATGAATTTCTTGTGATGCTCGACAGCAAAGAGGTCGTCGAGGTCCATGTCAAGGGCGGATCCATCATCCTTACCGATGCGACGGGACGCAAAGTAACGACTTTTGCCCCTGATGTTCAGGCGCTTGTTCCACGGTTTATTGAAAAAAATGTCGTTATATACGGCGAAGCTGACAAAACTCCTTTTATCGTAAATCTGGCAATGGTCGGTATTCCGATCCTGGTAGTTTTTATTATCTGGTTCTTTGTGGCAGGGCGTCAAAGCCGAAAGGATGAGTCGTCGGAATTCGGTAAAGATAAGGCTATCAAGTTTTCTTCCGGATCTAAGGGGCAGGTCACCTTCCGGGATGTTGCAGGGATTCCGGAGGTAAAGGAAGAACTCCTCGAAATAGTAGATTTTCTTCAGAGGCCAAAGAAATACAGTAAGCTGGGAGCGATAATTCCCAAGGGTATTTTATTTCAGGGGCCTCCCGGAACCGGGAAAACCCTTTTGGCCCGTGCCATAGCCGGTGAAGCCGGGGTGCCTTTTTACAGTATCAGCGGTTCCGATTTTGTTGAAATGTTTGTCGGTGTCGGCGCTTCCCGGGTGCGCGATCTTTTTCGCGAAGCCAAGAAACACGCCCCCTGTATCATATTTATTGACGAGATTGATGCGGTGGGCGGCCATCGTGGCGGCGGCGGCGCAGCAGGAGGAGGCCAGGATGAGCGCGGTCAGACCCTGAATGCATTGCTGGTTGAAATGGACGGCTTCGGCACCGATGAAACGGTCATTGTTCTTGCGGCGACCAACAGGCCGGATATTCTTGATACGGCGCTCTTGAGACCGAGGCGTTTTGACCGGCAGATCACAGTGTTGCCTCCGGATGTAAAGGGGCGTCTGCAGATTATTGAAGTACATGCCCGGCGCATCCGGATGGTGGAAAACCTTGACCTGGAGCATCTGGCAAGAAGCACTCCCGGCTTTACCGGAGCTGAACTGGCAAGCCTGGTGAACGAAGCCGCGCTGATTGCGGGTCGTGCTGAAAAGGACGCAATTGATATGAGCGACTTTGAGGCAGCCAAGGACCGCATGCTCATGGGTGTTGAAAGGAAGAATTTCGTCATCGGTGAAAAGGACCGCAGGACTCTTGCCATTCATGAAGCAGGGCACGCGATTCTTGCACGGTTTCTCCCCGAGACTGACCCGTTGCATAAAATCACCATTATTCCCAGAGGCAGAGCCATGGGTCATACCCAGCAGATGCCGCTCCATGACCGTCAGGTGTATTCCAAGGAATATCTCTTGAATCGCATAACTATTTTTATGGGAGGGCGCGCGGCAGAAGAAGTGGCGCTTAACCAGAAAACCACCGGCGCTGAAGATGATTTTCAGCAGGCCATGGAGATTGCGACCAATATGATCTGTAAGTGGGGCATGGATGATGTGATCGGCCCGCTTTCCCTGGCCAGGGGAGACCAGGGATTCCTTTCCGGCGGCAGCATGATGGCCGCCATGAGTGAGGAAACCGCCAGGAGAATTGATGGCAAGATCAAAAGTATGATTGATTCATGCTATGAGAAGGCCAAAAGCATTCTTTCAAGAGAAAAGGATTTTCTCGAGCATCTGGCGGAGATTCTCTTAAAAGAGGAAGTGCTCGATAGGGAGGAAATGGAAATAATCTTTGAATGCACGCAGAAAAGGATGCGTGAAAAAAAGGCGACAGGGGAAGAAGGCAATGCCTGTCCGGCTATCGTCACGGAAAATTTTGAAGTCTGATATACCGGCCCGACTAACTTAATAAACAGGGAATGACGTGTCAAAAATCGGAGATATACTGAGAATTTTATTCGATGGAATTGCCCGCAGTAAAGTTGCGGTAATCGGCGCCATCATGTCGGTGATGATGTTTCCTTTTCTGTTGATCTCCGCAGCTCTCGATATGCAAGGGCTTATCAAAAATCCCTATTTCGGCTTTCTCACCTATATGGTCATGGGACCGGTGTTTGTGCTCGGTCTGGTACTGGTTCTTTTTGGAGTGTTATTTTGTAAGAATGACGAGGAAATCGGTGTTTATGCCTTTGAGTATCTTAAAGAACAATTTACCAAACCCGGACGTTTCACCAGAGTTCGGCGGCTCATTTTATTGACCACGGTCATTATCAATCTGACCTTTTTAGTTGTTGTGATGTTTTCCTATTCAGCCTTTCATTACACAGAGTCAGTAAGTTTCTGCGCCCAATTCTGTCACGAAGTCATGAGGCCTGAATTCATTACTTATCAGAATTCACCCCATTCCCGCGTGCCCTGTGTTGAATGTCATCTGGGAGAAGCGGCGCAATGGTTTGCCCGTTCTAAGATATCCGGGGTGAAACAGCTTGCCGCGGTTGCCATGAAAACTTACAGCCGCCCCATAGAGACCCCCATCGGCGGTCTCCGTCCCTTTAGGGAGACCTGTGAAGAGTGTCATCGGCCTGAAATGATTCACGGCGATAAGCTTTATGTTAAAGATAAATTTTTGCCCGATGAGAAAAATACCCATGTTCAGACCGCTCTGCTCATGAAGGTCGGTTCCGGCGGGTACAGCGGCCAGAAGGCCCATGGCATTCACTGGCACGTGTCCCAGGAAAATACCATCAAGTACAGTCATGCCGATCAGGCGCGTGAAGATATTTATAAAGTAACCCTTGTGGATAAAAAGGGGATGGAAACGATTTACTCCAGAGATCCCGTGTGTGCAGAGGAAAATTCTCCGGATGAGTATTCTTACGCCTCTGGCAGCACCCGGATCATGGATTGCATGGACTGTCATAATCGGCCGACCCATATTTTCCTTGCACCGGACGAGGCTCTGGATAAAAAGCTTTTAAGCGGGGAAATATCAACGGATTTGCCGTTTATCAAGCGGGAGGGGCTTAGGATAATCACCCAGGAGTATGAAACTTCGGAGAAAGCAAGTAACATGATCGCCATCCAGTTAATGAGCTGGTATAAAAACAACTATCCTGAAATAGTCGAAAGCGATGCAACAATACTTGCCAAGTCTGTAAGGGGGGTTCAAAAGGCCTATGCTGAAAATGTTTTCCCTGAAATGAAGATTTCCTGGGGAAGCTATAAGAATTTCATCGGCCACAAGGGTGCTAATGCCGGTTGTTTCCGATGTCACGACGGATCATTGCAATCAGCATCCGGTCAGGTGATAACCATTGATTGCGAGTCATGCCATATTATTCTTGCAGAGAATAAGCCGGCGGGTAAAGCTTTGCAGATCTGTTCCGAATGAAAATGACGGACGATGTTATAAATAATTTATTGTGCAGTTGACCCGTTAATTTTGTCAAATCCGTTGCAGGTAGCTGTCTTAACCTGTATTTTTGATCGATAATTAAAAAAAGGTTGTAATCTCCCCGGCTCCTGATATTTATGGTAGATTGCATTGGAGAATTCGCAGGAAGGAATATGCTGGAGAATCCCGGCTCAATGGCTGATATGATTGGGGAAAACATGGATGGCTGATAAGGAAATGCCAAACCTGGATCATGTTTTTCTATTGTTTTCTTTCCTTTGTTGTTGACAAGTCTCTTTTTTTTTTGGTTTATTCGTATCCCTTTTTATTGTTGATTAAAGCTCAGTTCCTTCGGAAAGAGACATCGGTCTTCATTTCTGAAACGAGGAGAAGAGAATGGCTGTTGAAAACAGTGATCCGATATATCCCATAAGCGTTGCATCGAAACTTCTCTCGGTTCATCCGAGAACTCTGCGGATTTATGAGCAGGAAGGGCTTATTAAACCATCAAGAAGGGGCAATAAGCGTTATTTTTCCAATGATGACATTGAGTGGGTACGTTGTATCCGGGCCTTGATTCATGAGAAGGGAATCAGTATTCCCGGGATTAAAATGCTGCTGGAACTTACACCCTGTTGGGAAATAAAGAATTGTCATCCTGAAATACGCGATAAATGTTCGGCTTTTATGGATAGATCAATTCCCTGCTGGGAAAGAGCTAACACCGCATGTGCCAAGGAACTGAAACTTTGTGAAAGTTGCGGAGTTTATATTAAGGCAATGATAGAAGCCAAAGAAGTCGCCGCCTCATCAATCGATTAATTTTGATGGCATCGCAAAAAGTCGGATGCTGAAATATCGCCTTCAGTAATTTCATGTAGTAATAAGAGAAATACGCGACCTCATCGTGTTTTTTTACCACAGGGCATAAATACGATGCCGACAATTTTCATTTAAGGCAGTTTGATCAATATCTCCTTGTTTCGGAGAATTTTTTCACGACAGACAGGATTTATAAACAGTTGAAAGGTTTGGACGGGTTTCCGTGGATATTTTATATGCACGGATATTCTTTCGTTTTTCTCTCCTGGCGATATTTGCCTGTATGCGGTTTTTGTGATTTCGTTCCTTTTCCTGCTGAAGAGGGCGGATATTTGTGTTGAGTTAAGTTGTGTAATTTTTAACGCCAAGAAAGGAGTGTAATAGAAGTATGAGTGTTGACGAAAACAAACAAAATTTATCTGATCAGGATACGGAAAACAGGGAAAATTATAAAAGCGGCTGGCATTATATAATCCGCGGCATGTGGCGTTCCCCGTTGGGCCTGATGGGAGTTGCCATCACTACAGTCAGTATCACCCTGATGCTCGTCGGGCTGGCTCTGGATGTCCTTGGGCTTATCCATAATCCCTATGCCGCCATGGCAACGTATCTGTTGCTGCCGGGCGGGATGGTAACCGGTCTCTTGTTGATCCCCATCGCGGCATTTGTAAGACGCCGCCGTTGGCGCAAATACGGGATTGCACGGGATCATCTTCATATTAACCTCAGTGATCACAAGCATAGAAGATGGCTTGTTGGATTTATCGCGCTTACGGTAATCAATCTTTCTATCCTGGTGGTAATCGCTTATGAGGGATATCATTTTACCGATTCGTCATTTTTCTGCGGCAGGGTCTGCCACACGGTCATGGAGCCGGAATATGCAGTTTATCAGCGCTCTCCGCACGTCAAAGTAAAGTGCGTTGAGTGTCATATCGGTCCGGGCGCCGACTGGTTCGTTCGCGCGAAAATTTCAGGTCTTCGCCAGGTCGCGGCGGTTATGGCGGGTAGTTACAGTCGCCCGATCCCGGCACCGGTGGAACATCTTCGCCCGGCTCGGGATACCTGTGAGGAATGCCATTGGCCGGACAAGTTTCATGGGAAAAAGATTAAAATATTCCAGCATTTTTCCAATGAAGAGCAGGCTCAACCTGAAGTCACGGAAATCGCCTTGCATATCGGTGGACGTAATCCTCAGACTGATGCATTTGAAGGTATTCACTGGCATGTCAGTAAAGATGTCCAGGTGAGTTACCTTGCAGCCGATGCAAAACGGACTCAGATTGCCAGAGTCAAGGTTACTCGCCCGGACGGCAGCCATGATGAATTTGTCAAGGAAGACATCGATGTTGCGGAGGATGAGACCCATGAATGGCGGATCATGGATTGTATTGACTGCCATAATCGACCGACGCACATCTATCAGATGCCTGAAGAGGTAATTGATGCCGGACTGCTCAGCAGAAAAATAAATCCTGATGTTCCGGGTATTCGTGAAGATGGTTTGGCGGTTCTGACCAAGGAATATGAAAGCCGTGAAGCGGCCCAGGAAATAATGGTCAGAAACCTGGTGGAATTGCAGAAGAAAAGAGATCCTGCCAAGGCCAAGCAATATGCTGCTGATATCAAGCGGGCCGGGGAATATCTCCTTGCTGGATATTTAGGCAATGTCTGGCCGGCGATGAACGTTTTATGGGGAACTTACGGGAAACATCTCGGCCACCAGCGTGCCGAAGAGGGCTATGGTTGTTTCCGTTGCCATGATGAAGAGCACCTGAATCCTGAAGGAAATTCAATCTCCCAGGATTGCAGTGTTTGTCATGACGAGCCGTAATAAACCGGATTATTTCATATGAAACAAAAAAGCCTCTCGATTATCGAGGGGCTTTTTTTTGTTGAATCCGTCAGTGGCGGTGGCAAACCAGCCTGCTCTGTCATCACCCCCGGTAAGGCTCTTCTTTGAATCTGGGCTTTCACCGCGACGACAAGGGATCCAGGGACACGTATAATCAATCCCGATGCATTCTTTTTTTCAAGCGCTGGAGAAGGCCTGCCTTTCTCCGCAGAATTTTCAATTCCGGCAAACGGTTTGCATCTCGGTAATGTGCGGTGGTTTCTTTCATCCCAGGGAGAATTTTAAACCCGAAATGCAGGTAGCAGCCGTATCCCAGGCCGGTGACATCGGTTGCAATTACTTCGAAAGGCTCATCAGTGCTCCGGGCCTTATAATCTTTCTGGGCAATTCCGACCCCGAGACTCAGGAGGGCTGCGCCTATGCCTCTTTTTCGATGCTCTGCTTTTACTGCAAGCCCATGGCCCGCGGTCTGGGTTATTGCCGGATGCGGATTGATTGACGAGTCGTTGACAATTGAATATCTGCCGCTGTTTTTCTGTTTCAAGGTGATAAAGCCAATGTCATTGTTTTTTATGCTGAGCACCACATCAAAATAATTTTCTCTTTGAGAAAACCTGACATCGAATTCTTCCCCGTATCCGGTCCGGATGACAGTATTATGGTTTTCCCACAAGGCACTGATCACTGTCTCAATATTTGAAATTTTATCCTTTTGATTTGATGAGTATTCAATAGCTTTAAGGTAGTCCACGCGCACCTCCTGCGAGTAAGATAATCACTGGGCTTCAATCCGCATGGATCGGAAAATATGCGGGCAACTGATCCCGCCATATTGTTTGCAACCCGTAAGCGTTCATGCCGAAAATAGTAATAAGAAAAGTGTATCAAAATAGATCATTCTTATAAAGAAAAACCTTGCAGATTTATACCACAATGTGGCATATTCACTACCACACTGTGGTATAAATCAGTAAAAAGATTTTCGGGATATTTCAGTGTTTTGGGATGTTGTATTCAGTAATTGTAAAGAAACTCTTGCATGGGCATTTTTTGGGGGAGCATATGACGACGCTGTATTGGGTGATTTTTCTATTTCCGTTATGCGTAATTCTTTTTTTTCTTTCGGTGAGGATGGTCAGTCAATTCCAGGAAGGCATTTTATTCCGCCTCGGTAAGGTTATCGGCACCAAAGGACCGGGCCTGGTATTTCTTATTCCCCTTGTTGAGAGAATGCCCAAGGTCGATTTGCGAACTATAACCATGGAGGTTCCTGGTCAGGATGTCATTACCAAGGACAATGTCTCGATAAAGGTCAGTGCTGTCGTCTATTTCAAGGTGGTGGATGCTGTCAGGTCGCTTATCGATGTTGAGGACTATCAGATGGCCACATCGCAACTGGCCCAGACGACACTCAGAAGTATCTGCGGTCAGGATGACCTTGATCATCTTTTATCCGAACGTGACGCAATCAATAAAAAAATGCAGGTAATCCTTGATCAGGAAACCGAACCCTGGGGAGTCAAAATCCATAAGGTCGAAGTCAAGGAAATTGATCTGCCTGAAAACATGCAGCGTGCCATGGCAAAACAGGCCGAGGCCGAAAGGGAACGGCGTGCCGCCATCATCAATGCCGACGGGGAATATCAGGCAGCTGCCAAGCTCTGCGAGGCAGCAAGTCTCATTGACCAGCATCCAGCCGCCCTGCAGCTTCGTTATCTGCAGACCATCCGTGAAATAGGTACGTCGGATAAGACGTCCACGCTTATTCCGGTTCCTTTGGATATCTTTAAAAAAATATTTAATAGTTGATTATTTGGTCTTAAGAATAAATAAAGAAAGGAGGGGTATATCTTAACAAGTAACATTAGCGTCACTTTTATTTAATCTTTGTCGGTCTCGCATGAGCGCAAGGAACGGATTTTCTGACGGGACTAAATTTTTTCCCGGGCGGAACAAGAAAAGAGATTTTCTTTTCCGGCAGGGTGCGAGGCTTTGGTTTTGCCGATCACAGAAAAGAACTAGAGAAGGAGAGAACACGAATGATTCAAATACACAAAGATACAGCGGAGAGATGGGGGTACACCGGGGTGGGGGCCCTTTTTCGATCCAATAAGGTTTTACTGGGTATTCTTGGCCTGTTGGGACTCCTGGTTTTCTACGGCCTGGCCGTTGGCCTGCATGGTACTTTTACCGGGTATCGCCATGTTTACGGCGTCACCCGCCAGATCCCCTGGGGTCTGTTGATTTCTGCCTATATTTTCTGCGTTGTAACATCCACCGGACTCTGTCTTGTTTCATCCATCGGCCATGTCTTTGGCTATGAACCTTATATGCCCATAGCAAAAAGAGCGGTATTTCTTTCCATTACCTTCATGCTCGGCGGCTTTATTATTATCTTTTTTGATGTGGAAAATCCTTTCCGCATGCCGATTTATAATGCGTTTTCGCCAAACCTCACATCGAATATGTGGTGGATGGGAACTCTCTATACCCTGTATCTGATCGCCCTGGGGATTGAATATTTCTTCCTCCTTGATCAGAATCACGCCTGGTCTAGAATTTTCGGTTTGTTCGGCGTCATCTTCGGGGTTGCGGCCCATAGCAATCTCGGAGCGGTGTTCGGCATGCTGCACGGTCGTGAGTTCTGGTACGGTCCTTATATGCCGATTTATTTCATTGTTTCGGCAATGATGTCAGGCGGTGCCGCAATCATTCTGTTTACCTGCATTTCCTGGAGAATCGACCGGCATATCATGAGCCGTCGCATGGAGAGAAGCATCAAGGCGGTGTGTCAGCTCACTACGATGCTGATTGCGATTATCATGTTTTTTACCATATGGAAAATTATCAGCGGTGTTGTCGCCCCTGAAAAATATGTAGCCATTAAAGCATTTGTTCTCGGCAGGTATGCCCTTAATTTCTGGGGTGCTGAAGTACTGCTGGGCATGGTGATTCCTTTTATTCTGTTGATTCAGTCCGAGGGCAGGGACCTCAGGAAGATGTTTATTGCATCGTCATTTATGATGATCGGCATATTTTTCATGCGTTATGACCTGGTGCTTGCCGGTCAGATCGTTCCGGTCTTTCATTCACTTGGTGTTGATGAGTACAGCTCCCTTCTTGAATACACCCCTTCTTTTCATGAAATTTCGGTAGTGGTAGCGGGCCTTTCATTCGCCGGTGTTTTTTATTTATTAGGTGAGAGGATGCTGAACGGCCATCAGTTCCAGAAACATGAAATCGTCCCTCCAGGCGCGTATGTCTGCCCTGGTTGTGGTGGAATTCACTACAAGAAGGAAGGTGAATCCGAAGAAGAATCCCTCAAGCGTCATCACCGGGTTCGCAAGGTAGATCGTGACGATTAATGATTTCTGAACTGAGCAATTAAGGAGGAATAGATATAATGAAGTTTTCGAAAATAAACCTTGATACAATTAAGGATGAAGGCCTGCGCTCCGTCACCGGTCTGGAACGGAGGGCATTTTTAAAAATCGGCTTTGCCGTCACCGGCGTTTTTGCCGGCGGCAAACTGCTGTCGCTGGTCTCCAATGTCAATGAAGCGTTTGCAAGCTCGAGTGACTTTTTAGAGCAATACCCTTACCGGCCGCATTACAGTATGGTGATTCGACAGGGTCTTTGCATCGACTGTGAACAATGTGTAACCGCCTGCAAAGAAACCAATGATGTTCCGGACTATGGATACCGGACCAGAATTCTGCGGAAAAGGGTTACGGATGCCATCGGCAGGCAGCGGGAATTTATCCCGATCCTTTGCAATCACTGTAATGAGGCGCCATGCACCCGTGGATGTCCGACCAAAGCTACTTACAAGGATCCAACCACCGGTATTGTAATGATGGATAGGAAGAAGTGCATCGGTTGCAAGATGTGTATTCTTGCCTGCCCGTACGAGGCCAGATACTTCAATGAGGAAGTACACGCCATTGATAAGTGCAATTTCTGTTGGGATACACGTCTTTCAAAAGGCAAGAAGCTCACCGCATGTGCTAATGCCTGTCCAACCGGAACCCGGATGTTCGGTGATGTCTCCGACCCGGAAAATGTTATCTATAAAATGGTCCATCAGATAGAAAAACAGGTATGGGTGCTGCGGCCGGAGGCTGGTACCAAGCCCAATGTCTTTTACATGAAGGCAACCAGATCTTCGCCATGGGAACTCAGAAGGCAGGCGGAAGAAAGATAATAATACATTTGATAATCAATAGGCAAAAGATCCGGGATCATGCGCTTCAACGGGCATTTAAAAATATCCGGGACAGGAATTCTTATAAAAGGTGAAGAAAATGAAAAAACTTTTATTTCTTTTATTGCTGGCAGTTGCAGCAGCGTTTTTTCTTAATTCTGCAGCAGTGTTTGCTGAAGATGAAGAAGAAGCTCCTGAGCATGGCGGTGATATAATTTATACCAAACCGCTCAAGGCGGTTATTTTCAGCCATAAAGCCCATACCGAAGACCTTGGTCTGCATTGCGACTGGTGCCATGAAGAGACTTTTGAAATGGAAGCGCTGGCCATGCAGGAGACCGCTGATTTCGATATGCAGAGTCTTTGTAACGAAAGATACTGCGGAACATGCCATAATGGCGATATTTCTTTTTCAACGACCACCCAATGCGCCCGCTGTCATATCGGCGTCAAGGGCTACAATGAACTTGTCGAGCAAGGAAAAATCGTGCCGGAGAAAGAAGATACGAATGTGACGGTTGAACATAAATAACCGGGAGTTGATGGTATTATATACCAAGGGAGAAAATTTATGCTAACAGGCAATAATATATTGAAATTGATTACAACTGCCGCAATAATCTGTGCAATTGTCTCGACAGCGGTATTGATCCAACCCCGCATATCCTGGTCGGACTCAGCCGAGTATGCGGCTCAGGCATTGAAGGAGGCTGAAAAGGCGAGAAGCGAGGCGGAAAAAGCGGTTCTTGCTGCAGAGCGTGCCATTGAGGATGCGGAAAAAGCCATGGCCGATGCTGAGAAAAATAAGCAGGACGCCAAAAAGGATAAAGCCAAGGCCATGGAGCAAATGGTCCAGCACGGCTATTTCCCCGATGATTTTTCCATGGATGCCCCTGATGGCAAGGTGTCTGCGGTTTTCAGCCATAAAAAACACACCGAGCGTGAGCAATTGCGCTGTGTGGAGTGCCATCCCAAGGTGTTCCTTATGAAGGTGGGGAAAAATGTCGTAAAAAAAGGCCATCTCACCATGGATGAAATGAAAAAGGGCAAATACTGCGGCAACTGCCATAACGGTCATAAGGCCTTCAGTGTTACCTCTATACAGCATTGCAAGCGGTGTCATCCCAAGCAGTAGGTTTATTTCGATAACGAGCAATATTGCTACTCTAGGCCTCCCGATTTTTGGGGGGCCTTTTTTTGTTGCGTTGGACGCCTTTTGGTTGTCAGGTTTCCGTGATCGCGAACGAATTTGTTCGGTTTTCTGGAATCCGAACTCTTCGGCTTATATCCTATAATCTGATAACTACCTGTAATAAAAAGCAAAATGTTTTTCGCCTAAAAAGGCTCGATTTTTGCATATTATCAGCTTGTTAGATTTATTCCGTCTCAGTGCAGTGGAGCGTTGAATTTTATTGAAGGAAAGGAGGGAGCCATGAAAAAACTGCTCATATTTGCAATAGGCACCTGTGCCTTATTATTCTCAAGTCTCGCGTCGGCAACACCAGTAACATTTGATGTGGCGGACGATCCGGATTCATCATTTTCTTTCAGTAATCTATTTGTCGTATCTGATCCAAAAGACCCACTGACACTTAACGCAGCTCTCGCATCCACTTTGGACGCGGAAATTTTTACTCTGAATGACGGAGAATCCAGAGTTATTGATTTTTTCTGGATCACTTTAGGTGGAACAGGATTTGTATCTGCAGATGTGGAGGCAACACTTGCTTTTGATTCGCCGCTCGTAACTGCTGATACAACAGCGGAAGCTTCCGCTGCGGCAGTCGCCTTTAGCGGGTCATTTACCGCGGGGGCTATACTCTGGGACAGGCCGCCATTACCTCATAATTTCAGTCTTTTCGGTAATGATATCAGTGTCGATTTTCTTGATGTTTTTGGAATTATCAGTGGTAACACGGTGATGGTCCAAGCATCGATTACCAATCACGGCATGGCTTCAATACCTGAACCGGCGACAATGCTGCTCTTGGGGACCGGGCTTATCGGAATCGGGGCTTTCCGACGACGAAAAAGATGAATTGGGCATAATTAACATACTAATAAAAAAACCCGGCATGCCGGGTTTTTTTTATGTCTGCACTTTATTGTCATGAACTTTTCGTTGATGTATTATCAAATCATGAAAAATCGCACATCGCAAATGTATTCATTTTGTTTCCCCCTTGTCCATGGCCGTGGTTACCGGAACATCGACCAGGCGAATACTGCACTTATTGCGGGCAATATTACAACCAGATATCTTGGGAAGAATTATCCGGCCCTGGGCATGGGATATGATTTCACCCCTTTGCTTAACGGCAGCTTTCTGGCTATTTCCAACTGGACGGACCATTCCAGACTTCTGGCCATGAACCTGATGTTCTCCCTTTCCGATGAATCAGAGCTTTCTCTTGCTATTAGTCTGCCCCATGGCCATGAACCGGAAGGAATGCAAATCAAATCAGAATTCGGCTCGAGCCCAGTCTCTGTAATCCTTGATTATCGTCTTTATTTTTGAACAGGATGCACTGGCTGGTGCTGTTCAAATTTCTGTGATGTATAATTCCTGATAAACCTGTAGAGTTTCGTAGTTTTGTTTTTCCGGAATCATGTAATAGTTTCCGTTGTTCCGAACGGCTTCCCATAATCTTTTCTGTGTCAATTTTCATGACTGCCTCTAACTGTTTGATATGTTTCTCAAAGATTTATATCATGCGGCGCGGAATGATTTTTGCATAAAATAAAGCAAAAATACTATATCGTTTCGGGTCTTAACTGGCTCGCAAAATGATTAAACGGGCGGCGTTTTCAAGCAGTTCCCCAAGCAAGAGAATTTACTGGTTAGTTTTTTTTCTAATCGATATAGCCTCCTTTACTCAGTAAAAAGAGTTTTCAGAACCAATTTGATGAATCAGACCTTACGAGATACCATACTTGCGACCCTTGAAGACTTTTCAAATGATGAAGACGGTTTGCTGGTTGAGATGCGGCAACTTGTCGCCGAACATGGAAAATCTGTTTATTCAGTTATACTGAATATTCTGGCAAGCATTGACCTCTCTAACGCCGAGGCTGAAAATTACTGGCAGAAAATTATTCTTCACTATGCTGAGATGAAATCGGATTTGGGCCGCTCGGTAAGCTTAAGGACCGCCATCTGCGACTATTTCTGTACGGTTCACAAGTACTTGAAGAATCCTAAGGTAATAGAAATCCATCTCTATGAAAAAACCGCCCAGTTTTCAAAACTGGATGAATTGACCGGCTTATTGAATCGTCGGGTATTTAACGAGGTTTTTACCCGCGAAGTTTCTCGCGCCGAAAGGCATCACAGTGATTTATCGCTGTTGTTCTTTGACCTGGATAATTTCAAGCTGATTAATGACACATACGGACACCTGGGCGGTGATCTGATCTTAAAAAGTGTTGCGGAAATCATCCGCAAGCGCAAGAGAATTGAGGATGTTGCGGTCCGTTATGGCGGCGAGGAAATACTCCTTCTGCTCCCTGATACCCCCAAAGTGCATGCCCATGAGATCGGAGAGCGGATCAGGCAGGAGATTGATGAGGCGCGATTCGTCTATGAGGGTCGGGTTCTTAAGGTTACCATAAGCGGGGGGCTTGCTTCATATCCCTATGATACAACGGCACCACAAAGGCTGGTCGAGGCTGCCGATTCCGCTCTGTACAGCGCCAAAGCCGCCGGAAAGAACAGGATAGTTCTTTTTTCCGGAGACAAACGACGCTATGTTCGTGTTGACTGCCATGGAGATATCAAACTTAAAGAGCAGCGATTCAACGATGATATCATGCATGCTGCTCAATGCAGAGATATCAGCAGGGGGGGGATGATGGTTGAAAGCAGCGACAATATTTCCCCTGGTACGAGATTACTGACTCAGTTCACCCTTCAGGATGAAAAACAGCAGCTTTTTGCCAGCACGGTTGTGCGGGTTGAACCCTCTTCTGAAGATAAATTCAATATAGGCATGTCATTCCTGGATATTGATTACCGAACCGGAAACGAACTTGCCGGCTTTGTGATGAACAGGATATGATCAAGTTCATATGTCGGAGGTGAACTCATATGTTTTCTTCCCTTCACTCCTGCCCTTGACATGGTTGCAGGTGTAACTGCAGTAAAACAGCATCGCCCCTCAATCACCTTATACCAATTAATTCTATGTTGAATCGATTATTCCAGGCAGGAAGATATTGCCTGCAGAAGAACATCCATGGTATGCGGCTTGGAAATTACCTTGCGAATCCCTTTCACATTTTTAACTTTTTCGAAATCCATGGAATCGTCCCATCCTGAAGTAAGGATGATCGGTAAATCTGCGCGGATTTTTATGAGTTCTCCGGCAAGTTCAATCCCGGTAAGTTCTGGCATTCTCTGATCGGTTATTACTATGTCGAAATGGTCCGGTGCAGCCTTAAACAGGCGCAAGGCATTTCTGGCATCAGTTTCGGTTGTGACCTGAAACCCTGCCTGAGTCAAGGCAATACTCCACACCTGGGTGTTGAGCTTTTCATCGTCTATGAACAAGATGTGCTTTGAGTCCGACGCTTCCATTGGCCTGGCTGCTGAAGTGAGTTTTTCCAGTTCCAGCGGCTGCTTGGAAAGAGGCAGGAAAACATGAAAAGTCGAACCTTTTCCCGGGGCGCTTTCAACGATGATTGCGCCATGATTATTTTCGATAATGCCATGGGTTATGGCCAGTCCCAGGCCTGTTCCCAGGCTGAAAGTTTTAGTAGTGAAGTAGGGGTTGAATATTTTTTCAAGGGTGTCATTGTCCATCCCCTGGCCGGTATCGCTCACCGTGAGTCTTGCGTATGTTTCTCCCTGTATTAATCTGGGATTTGTAATGGTCAAGGAATTGGTGATTTCAACTTCCGATAATTCGATTCGGAGGATCCCGCCGTTTGTTGCCATGGCCTGGCAGGCATTCTGCAGCAGGTTCAGGCATACTTGTTGAATCTGGGTGACGTTGGCGTCAATCGCTCTGCAGCTCGAATCAACGTGAATCTGGAATTCAATATTGTCGGGGACTGATATTTCATGAAGTTGCAGGGTTTCGGCAATTATCGGCTGCAGGAGAACCGGGCGTTTGTCCTGCTCATCATGTCTTGAATAGATGAGGATTTGTTTGACCAGTTCTGAGGCACGATTGCAGGACAAAGTGATGCCTTGAAAGTTTTCGTAGTTGGCATCGGTTTTCGAGATATTATTATTAATGACCTCAAGATATCCGTAGATCATGTTCAAGACATTATTGAAGTCATGGGCGATACCTGCGGACAGGGTGCCGATTGCCTCGGATTTTTGTTTTTTATGCAAGGCATCGCGCATGAGTTTTCTCTCGGTAATATCCTGAGCGGTGCTGGTGAGCATCAGCGGCGACCCTTGGTCGTCGGTGGTCACCGAACCCCTGCCTTCCATTATCCACTGGGTGCCATCGGCTCGGACCATCTTTACATCCATCCGGTACGATTGTTTTTCATGCAGAGCTCGTTTTATTTCCTGAGCAAAACCATCGCGGTCATCGGCATGGACCCTCTGAAGCAGGCCATCATAAGTGGGTACGTCGTCATCGGAATTTAAACCCAGGAGGCGGAAAAGTTCTTCAGAGAATGTCACTTTGTTGGAAAGAATGTCCCATTCCCAGCTTCCAAGGCGGGCAACGGTCTGGGAGACTGCAAGTTGTGCGTCGCGGCTCTTGAGCGTTTTGAGAAGTTCTTCCCGGCAAAGGATTTCCTCTTCAAGCTCCTGGGTTCGCTGGGAAACGGTTTTTTCGAGATTCACTTGATGATGGATGAGCCGTTCTTCGACCTCCTGTCTTTTTTGAATATCACTGGCAATGGTATTACTTAAAAATTCAAATTCATCTATGCCTTTATATTGTGGAAGCTGGTTGTTGCGTAAAGGAGTAATGATCTGTTTCAGGGGGATGAGCACAAGGCGCCAGAGCAGAACAATAATGGCTATTGCCAGAATGGTGTAAGAGGCAAAAAGCAGGTACAGACCCTGGGTAATCCTCTCTCTGAGGCGTTGATAATTGGCGGGATTCTCTATTACGCTGATTTCCCAGTTCCACGGAGCAAATAGTGTCTCTGAATAATATTCCGAATAGGTTTGTGCATAATTTTCTGGATAACCCGGCTTTGAAACAGGCCCGTTAATGGAATACAGCAGGGAGCTATTTTCAAAAATCTGCCCGGTTAATCCATTGAGGCTGAAGTAGATCTCAAGTTCGCTGATCGTTTCAGCCTGATGTATTTTGGCAGCATCCAAAGTCGGTTCGTGGATTAAGAGCTGGTTATAGTGATCGGTGATCAGTGAGTAAATATCATTGTGGTGTCTTTCCGCTTCTCTGGTTATCCGGTATTTGATAAATGAATTGGTGTTTTGCTGCAGATAATAATACATGCAGCCGCCCATGATTTCGAGCAGGACGATAATCGGCATGATTATTATAATGGTTAATTTTGAGGTAGGCTTGTTATCCATAATCTTTTCCAGGGATATTTCATAAGTCAGTGAAGCGGGATATACCCGGAAGCTTTTATCGCATCATGACCTGCCGGTCCTAACACATATTCAACAAACAGACGGGTGAGTTCCGTAGGATTTTCCGAGATATTCATATAAAGTTTTCTTACGATCGTATATTTGCCAAGCATTGCATTGGTCTGATTTGGTTGGATATCATCGGTGATCAGCGGTTTAACTTTATCCATGTCGATATGGCCTATGCTTAAGTATCCAATAGCATATTTTTCCCAGGACACAACGATTTTCATGGCGTTGTTTGAATCGACGATGCGTGTTTCAGGAGAAAAGGAGCCATTAAGGAGCATTTTCTTCCAGAAAATATCTCGCGTACCGCTTGCAGCTTCACGTCCGTAAAGGATGATTGGCTGGTCTTCGCCGCCTATTTCACGCCAGTTCGTGATTTCTCCGGAAAAAATCTTCCGTATCGAGGCACTTGAAATATTTGACACCGGGTTTGAGGGATGCACAATCGGCGCAATTCCATCAATGGCAAAAGGAATTTCTCTGAGATTGTATTGTTGCCTTTCATGGTCATTGAGGGGGCGGCCGCTATTGCCGATATCAGCCATGCCCTGTCCCACCTGCTTAATGCCATTGGCCGAACCTCCTCCATGAACGGTGATATAGATCTTAGGGTTGAAGTCGCGCACTTTTCTGGCAAGTTCGGTCATTACCGGTATATGGGCCGTGCCGCCGCTTATCGTAATGTTTCCCTGTTTGCCGGCAAATCGATCAAGCTCATTTGAATAAGCCGGAGAGGTTAAGCACCAAGAGAGGAAAAAGAAGGAAAGCAGGGTCAAAAAAAACGGGTTATATCTATCAAAGCGTTTACTCCGCGGCATGTGGATTCTCCTGAAAGACACAGATAGCTGGCAAGGGACTTTTGAGCATACATGAAATACCAAGTATACATACTGTAAAATTTTGAAAATATCCAATGTAGTTAGCGATTTTTCTCTAATTCCCTGCGGCTTGCACCGGAGTAGTTCACTTTTAGTGAGGAAAATATATTTTAGTTGTTGATAACATTTATTTTGTACAATATAGTTATTGCCTATGGATTTACTGTAATTAATAGAATTGATGAATGGACCGCCGTGAATTTATTTTTTTTGCTTTCTGCATTAGGGATGATCGCCGGATTTTTGTCCGGACTTCTTGGTATTGGCGGGGGAATCGTCATGGCCCCGCTGCTGCTGTTTGTTCCGCCAATTTTTGGTTTTGAGCCGCTTGCCATGCAGGTTGTTGCCGGTCTGACCATTGTGCAGGGTCTGCTTAGCTGCCTCTTCGGGTCGTTGATTCACAAGAAATTTCATTTTGTTTCAGGCCAGCTCACTCTCTATATGGGAGTGAGTATATTTGTTATGGCGGTGCTGGGCGGTGCCGGGTCCCGCTTCGTGTCAAACGACATTCTGCTTTTTATTTTTTCATGCCTTGCCGGCATTGCAGCATTTTTGATGATAATTCCGGTCAAACTAGACACCGAACGACCTGATGTGGATGATCTCTCGTTTTCCAGGATCAGGGCGGTTCTTGCTTCCTCGGGAGTAGGTTTGCTTGGCGGTCTGGTGGGGCAGGGCGGCTCGTTTATATTAATTCCGCTGATGACTTCTTACGTGCGGATCCCAACAAGAATTGCAATCGGCAGCAATCTGGCAATTGTTTTTCTTTCGTCACTTGCGGGTTTTATCGGCAAGGCGGCAACCGGACAGATTGAGTGGTTTCTCGCTCTTCCCATTGCCTTGACCGTTATCCCGGCTTCAACCATCGGTGCTTACGTAAGCCGGGGGCTTCCGGTGAAGGGATTGCGGTTGATTCTTGCCGTCTTGATCGGACTTGCAGCGGTGAGAATGTGGATTTCACTTCTGGCCTGATATGGTTTTTCTTCCCGTCTGCAGCATAGAGCCGGGAAATTTGATCCTTTCAGGACCTCAGCGATAAGATGATCAGGATGCTGATCATCAGAAAAAATAAACCGCTGATTGTCCATCTTCCGAAAATTTTCTCAATTTTCCCCAACTGCACTTCAATTACTTGAAACCTGGTGTTTCTCCCATCTACTTTGTACTTCGATAAATCCCCATGTTGCCCCCGCGCTGATCTGTCCGGAAAGCAATGCAGGAAGAGTTTTTTGAAAATTTTCTGCGGGAAGGAATCAACCCCGGGATGGCTTTCTTGAGCAGTTGGGCGCTGTCTGATCAGTCTTGTTAAGGCGAAAGCCAGCAGACAGCCTGCCGCCACAGTCCAGAGGCCGTGAATCACCGTGCCCGGAGTAAGGGAATGGCGTGCCGCTGTTTCTGAGCCGGGCCATAGCCACAGGGTGACAGCGACGCCGGCCAGATTGAACATCCACGCCCTGCGAAGTCCCTGGCCATGCCTATTGTCTTGCCTGGATGGCTGCCAGGTGAGTCTGAGGAAATGTACGAGCAGCGCCATGGTACCGACGGCGGCCAGCGGTAACAGAATAGAGCATACTTCATGCCATGGTTCGGGAAGATTGGTGGTTATACTTTTCAATGCCGACTTGGCTATTGCGCCGCTGGTGAACGGCATACCGGCAAGGGCCAGGGACGGCAGGATGAGGCCGGCGCGAAACAACCATGCCGGAATTCCTCTATTCCAGCCATTCTTTGCCACACCTGTTGCAAGAAAAAGACTGCCTTTGGCCAGGCAATGATGGAAGGCATACAGTGATGCAGCGGTTACTGCCTTCGGCCAGATCTGGGGGAGGATCATGCCGCTGCCGACGATGACTGTCATCAGTCCCATCTGGCTGATGCTGGAATAGGCCAGCACGGTTTTCGGATTGTTTCGGAAGAAACCTGCGGTAATACCATAGAATGCCGCAAGAAGTCCGGCGATCAGAAAGAATATTCCCCCTTCTGTGAGGTTTGTGCTGCCCACCGGGAGGAAGCGGAGCCAGCCCAGGAGGCCGGCTTTGATCATTGTGCCGCTTAAGACTGCACTGGCCGGGGAAGGTGCGGCAGGATGGGCCACCGGCAGCCAGAAATGAAGCGGCAAGGCGCCGGCTTTGATTCCGAATCCCAGGAAAAGGAGTGCAAGCAGAATAATCCCGGAGAGGTCTTTATCTATTTTGCTGAAAGCCATGCTTGAGGAAGTTTGTGCAAGAATGATCATGCCGGTAAAGAGGATGACCTCGCCCACCACCACCAGCCAGAGATAGATCCGGCCTGCACGGCGGGCTTTGTCGCTGCCATCATGGATAATCAGCACGTAGGCGGCAAAGCTCATCAGGGTGAAAAACAGATAAAAGCTCAGCATGTCCTGGGCAAGGATGAGCCCGAAATTACCACTCATCGCCAGGAGATAAAAGATCTGGAAACGGAAACGTTTGGTGTCGTCCGCCAGGTATTCCCGGCCGAATAATCCTGATACCAGCCAGAGAAAAGAGGTGAACAGCAAAAAGGTTTTACCTAAGTCATCGAGACCGATGCGGCCTCCCATGAAAAACCAGGGGATTTCGATGGCCACAGTAGTCGAACCAAAAAGAGCTACCAGTAAAGCGGGTAAGGCCGCCCAGGGAAATAATCTGTATGCCAGTGACCGTATTGATGGGACCAGAAAGGCACAGGCAGTCACCAGGGGAAGCCCGGGAGCCAGCGATAAAAGAAAGGCCTGAATGGCATTGGTGGAAAAATAATCGGTCATCGTCCGTACTCCCTGGCAGCGATGAACTCTGCCCAGGCCAGAGGACTCATCTGGGCATTGGCAAGGAGTCCGACGATTATCACCGCAAGGGCGGTAATCAAGGGCGGCAACAGCAGCATCCAGCCCGTTTCCAGGCGGCCGAAGTCACGAGCCTCCGGCCAGGGGCCGGTTGGTTCTTTAAACCATGCCCCAAGTATAATGGGTAGAAAATAAAAGGCGTTCATCAGGCTGCTGATCACCAGCACGGCGATGATCCACCAATTCCCGGCTTCAAGACCGCCCATCCCGAGATACCATTTGCTGACAAATCCGGCAGTGGGCGGAATGCCGATCATCCCCAGGGCGCCGACAGTGAATGCCGCCATGGTCAGCGGCATGCGGCGGCCGACCCCCTGCATTTCGCTTATATTGTGTATCCCTAGGGTTTCTGCCAGGTTGCCGGCGCAGAAGAACAGGGTGATCTTCATCAGTCCCTGGTGAACGAGATGCACCAGTCCGCCGATTGCCGTCAGGGGTTGGTAGGCCATACTGACCCCGAGGATGATGTAGGATATCTGGCTCACCGTAGAAAAGGCCAGTCGTCGCTTAAGATCGTCCTGCTGGATTGCCCGGATCGATCCGTAAATAATGGTTATGGCGGCAGCGGTAGTGAGGGGCGTTAACAGTCCGAGGCTTTGGGTGTTTTCGATGCCGTAGACGTCAAGGACAATGCGGATTATGCCGAAGGCGCCGGCTTTGACCACGGCAACGGCATGCAATAAGGCACTTACCGGCGCCGGGGCCACCATGGCCTGGGGCAGCCAGCCGTGCAGGGGGAACATGGCTGCCTTGACGCCGACACCAAGGATCATCAAGGTGAAAATAACGGTAAGTTCGGTGCTGTGGCCTTCTAGGAGGAGGGGCGAAAATCCTCCGGCAGTGAATTCCGTTGATCCTGCTAATGTCTGCAACCATGCCACGGCAAACAGAAAGACCGCCCCGCCGCTCAGGGTATAAATCAGATAATTGCGGCCGGCCCGGAGTGCGGCGGGAGTGCCGCGGTGGATGATCAGCGGATAGGTGGTCAGGGTAAGCATTTCATAAAACAGGAAAAATGTCACCAGGTTGCCTGCCAGGGCGATGCCGGTGGTGACCGTGATGCACAGGCTGAAATAGCCGAAGAAATGGCTGCGGTTGGGCGAGTCTTCCAGGTAACCCACGGCGTAGATGGTGGTGAGAAACCAGAGCACGCCGGATAATGTGGTAAAGAGAGCGGCAAGGGGATCGGCGTTGAGGATTAATTCCAGGCCTTCAAGAACCGGCAGGCGGATTTCGTAGGTTTGGCCGAGGTAGATGCCGACGTCCATGATCAGGATAAGGGTGATCAGCAGGGTTGCGCCCAGAAGGTTCAGGCTGGTCCGCAGATAGGTGCTTTCCTCGCGCAGGGTGAAGATGATGATTCCAGGGACGAATGAACAGAAAAGTATGGAGAGGAGAAGCCATCCCTGTGCGTTCATGGAATCCCTCCTGCAATAAAAGCCGACTTGAAAGTTCCTTCAAGGGAAAGGATCTGGTCGATGTAGGGGTATAGTATTCCCATCAGCATTGAAATGATCGCCATGGCCAGAGCCGGGAATTCAAGGGATGCGCTGTGCTGCCGGCGGATTAAAAGGGTCTGTTCCGAAGGGATGACAACAAAAAGCCTGCTGATGACTTTGAAGACATATGCAGCCGCCAGGAGACTGCCGGCTATGACAATCAGTCCCCACCACCATTGTGATGTGTTAAATGACGAGGTGAGCAGGAGCCATTTGGCGATGAATCCCCCGGAAGGAGGAATCCCCATGAGATTGGCCCCGGCAATACCATAGGCGAAAACAGTCATGGGCAGAAATTCTCTGACGCGGGTTAGATCATTGATCCGGTCATGGTTGAAATGCAGGGAGATCGTGCCCGCTGCCATGAACATTGCGGACTTTGCACAGGCATGGGCCATGGCCATCAGGATGACGGCGTTCCAGGCATGCGGGCCGCTGTCCAGGCGGACAAGGGGGAAAGCGATGAAAAGATAACCCAGCTGCGAAACGGTGGAATAGGCAATAAGCAGTTTCAGACGTGTTTGGCGCATGGCCTGCACCGCTCCCCAGAGAATCGCCCCTGCCCCCATAATACCCATGAGATTAAGTGCCTGTGGGGAAATTACCGGGGTAAAAACATCGAACCAGAGGCGGAACATCAGGTAGAACGATGCTTTCACCACAAGCCCTGAAAGGATTGCGCTCACCGGCGCCAGGGCGTTTGCATGAGTGGGAGGAAGCCAGAAATGCAGGGGAAAGACCGCAGTTTTAAGCAAAAGGCCGACACTGATCAGCACCAGGGCTGTCTGTGCCCCGGGTTCGGAGGTAATCAACTCCCGAAGCATACTCAGATCAAGGACTCCGTAGAACTTATAGAGCAGGGCCACTCCCAGCAGATAACCGGTTGATCCCAGGAGGCTGACCAGGAGGTAGCGGAAAGCGGCTATCTGTGATGCGGGTTTTCGTGAAAGTGCGGCGAGGGCGACTGCTGAAATGCTTAAAAGCTCAAGGGTTACATAGAGATTGAAAATGTCATTGGACAGAAAAAGGGCATTCAGCGCCGCCAGGAGCATCATCCATAATGGCCAGAAATATTGTTCCTGGGCCTTGTGGGTGTCCGAATGCTTCGCAGCGAGACGGAACAGAAAATATCCTCGTGCATAGAGTGTAATGCCCAGTCCGGTAACCGCGGTCATCGCCAGCATCAGCAGTGCCGGGGCGTCGAGGTTCAGGGAAATGCCCAGGGGAGAGGGCCAGTTGCCGAGCATATACTGGCGGGCACCGAATAGTGATAAGTGTCTGAAAAGAATGCCTGCAGCCAGGATATTTCCAGAGGCGGCTGTCAAGGCGATAATTGGAGATCTGCGTTGGCTGATGAAGCAGAGCAGGGCTGCTGATATCGGCAGGATGACCGGGCAGACTATCCAGAAAGGTGCATCAAGGTGCATCATGATTCAATTGCCCTCTGATCCTCGGATTTCTCTGACCGGAGCCGGAAAAGATTGGTTGTTTCCTGGATTCGACAGGCCAGAATAAGCGCCAGGGCGGTGATGCTCAATGAGACGATGATGCCGGTGAGGACCATTGCCTGCGGAACCGGATCGACTGCTTCCATGCCGGTTCCATATGCGGTTGCAATGAAAACAAGAAAAACCCCTGTTGACATGATGTTCACCGCCAGAATTTTCCGTAAAGGGTGTGCGCAGACTATCAAAGCGAACAGTCCGAAGGCGACTAAAAGTATTCCGGCAAGGTCATAAAGGAGGTTGGTGTTCATGACTTATTCTCTCAGTGTCTCACTTTGAACATATTCGGTCTTGGGAGTCGTCTTCAGCAGATGATATTTCCGGGCATTACTCGGAGAGAGAATCATTCGGTCTTCCTCCTGCAAAAAGGGCGGTGAGCGAAATGCCGATTGAAAGAGCGCAGGCTGTTTCGATTACCAGGATCAATGAACCGGCCGAGGATTCCGGGTAAGCCAGAAGGGTTCCATTGCTGATCATGCACCAGACGGCGATGCCGAGAAAGACTGTCGGGCCCAGGGTCAGGCCGAGGCGAAGCGGTCGGGAAGGTATGGCATGCAGCCAGGTGAAATTGGTAACCAGCAACAGGACTCCTGCACCGCCGAGAACCGCTCCGCCCTGAAAGGCGCCGCCGACTCTGGCGGCTCCCTGCCAGACCAGATAGAAAGCCACCAGCGTCATAACCGGTGCAAGTAACCGGACCAGGGATACCTGTACAGGGCTGGTATCCATGGTCTGTCTGGGCATGGGTGCCGGGTTCAGGGACCAGACGCCGATTACCGCCACCAGGAGTACCATTATCTCCAGCAAGGTGTCATACCCGCGAAAGTTAAGGAGAACTGCGGTTACCGGACTGGTTACGCCGCTGCGCGGCAGGTGGTCGGCAACAAGGTTTCCCAGCCCTTCGGTCTGCACGGGCAGGATGCCGCTGACAACGGCCAGTAAACCGGTGAGGCAGGCAAGCAGCAGGATAAGCATCAATAATACAGGATTGAATCTTCCGGAAGCCGGACCGGCGGTTTGTTGTTGATCCGGGCGTTTTTCTTCCAGGTCCATTCTGCGTTCGGATTTATGGATACGTTTCATGCGCCTGAGGGCTGCAAGAAATAACGGGCCGGTGAGACCTGCGCCGATTGCTGCTTCGGCCATTGCAACATCAGGAGCATGTAACCTCACCCAGCAAAGGGCCATGAGCAGGCTGAAAGATATAAAGAGTACAACTGCCTTGAAAATATCATCTGTTGCAAGAATGTTCCAGGCAAGCCAGAGCAGCGAGGCGATCAGGATGATATCAAATCCGGCGAGCATGATGTTCATTGGCGGGACCATGGTTTGATTCCTTTGCGGATTGCGCTGCGGGCGATGAGGTGGCAGGAGGCTGAACTGGCGATGAGTACCAGTATCCAGATAAAGAATAGTTTGAAAAGGCTTGTAAGGTTATCTGCCTGCAGGGTCAGACCGAGAAGTATAAAGCCGAGCCCGACATTATCGGCTTTGGTCAATGCATGCAGGCGGTTGTAGATATCCGGCAGGCGTATGAGTCCGATGGAGCCTGAAAGGAAAAAGGGCAGGCCCAGAATGATCAATATAATGCCCATGGTATCAAGAATTCCCACTGGAGTGCTCCTTGTCTGCAGCTGACCAAGCGCGGTGGACGAAAGTCGTGGTGGCCAGAGATGCCAGCAGGGCAAAGACCAATGCAATATCTGACAGGTATGTTTCTCCTGCCAGTCCTTTCTCCAGCAGCAGAAGAATTGCGACACCGCAGGTACCGAAAAGTTGTGCCGCCATCATCCGGTCAGCTGCACTGGGGCCTTTGAGGATTCTGACAAGTCCCAGGACAATGGCAAGCAAAAGGATAAAGGAGCAGAGTATGTAGAAATTCAAATTTCTCCCTCCGGTGTTGTTTTTAAGCTGAACAGGGCTGCTACCCGACATTCCAGGTTTTGAATATTTTCCCAGACATGAAGATCTTTATCAATAGTATGAATGGTCGCCTTGTTGTCATGGAGGTCGGCGCTTAAAGTGCCGGGGAGCAAACTGATGGTATTAATAAAAAAAATCCGTGGGGAGCCCTCCGGCAGAAAAGTCGAATAGATTACCAGGCCGGGATTGATCGGCAAGCTGGGCGAAAGGACGCGACGGCTTACGTCGATTCCACTGGAGAGCGACTGGGACAGGAAGTATGGCAGAAAATGACAGGCGCCGATGAAACTCAGGGTGTGAGCGGTTGCCGGGGCCAGCAGCAGGCTGATGTATACGGCAAGCAATACTGCGGGTATTCCGAGGACCCAGCTTGCTCCCTCAGGGGTGAGCACGTACCAGAGAAATAAAAAAAACAGGCAGCGAAAAGCCGCCCCTCTGCCCAGGCGGGGGGATCTGCGAACATGAAGGGGGAGATTGTCTTCTTGCATTCCGGTTTTACCTTGAAACGGTTGACAGGGTTAATTCTTCTGTCATAACCCTATCAGTAAAGGAAAGAAAGAATCTATATTTTTTTTGGATAACTGTTTGATGCGGAAAGGAGCGTTCCGATGGAGGATGAATGGCGATAAATAAAGGAGTGGCAGGATATCCGTATCCGAAACCCCGCCACCCGATGCTGGTTGTCTGACAATCTGATATTCCACCCGCCGGGTGGAAAAAACTTATGCTCAGGAAAAGCCGGATTTAGTGCTGCAGCCGGATAGAGCGCCTGCGGGAATGGAGTTTGAGCTTGAGGACGCAAGTCTGAAACTCGACGCGGAAATGGTTTTCTTTACCTTCCTGCTCTCGCATTTCGGGCATTCAATCTGATCGAGATCATTTGCAGAAATAATCAAGGCCTCGAACATGTTGTTGCAGTCCTGGCATTTGTATTCGTATATCGGCATAACTGACTCCTTTAAAAACGTTTGCTTTGAAAAAGATAATGAGAAAATAATTATGGGTTGATCAAAAGTCCAGAGTCATCCTGATAATAGTTTGTTCGGTGGCAACGATACCGGGATTTATATGATAATTTGTGGTGCGCAGGGGGAAAAACTGGTATGAGAATTGAAACTTCAAAAGCAACAATCATAGAATGAGGCATACATGGATTTTCAAGGACATCTGGAAAACGTACTGAAGCTGTTTAAAAAGGAACCCTTTGTTTTTATTATCGGTGGATTTCTGGTCCAGGTGATGATTACTTTCAGCCTTGGATTTCTGTCCGGCCCGGTGATGGGTGCCTATATCCTGATGATGGTCGCCTTTCTTCGCGACAATAAACGTCCGGAGTTCGGCGAGTTGTTTTCGGGGTTCAAGCGGTTCGGGGAGCTTTTCCCGTTTTTCTTTCTGTCATGGATGATCATTGCCGGATTCATCCTTATGGTTATTCCCGGCCTGATCTTTATGACCATGTGGCTCTACGTGCTGGTACTGATGGTCGACAGGAAGCTTTCCCTTGGGCTTGCCATGCGAGAGAGCCGGGCCAAGGTCAGTGACAAAGGGTTTTTCATGCATTTTTCCTTTGTTTTCGTGATCACCATTGTGCCGTCTTTTCTGGTCAAACTCCTCTCAACTGCGATCCCGGTGCTTGCAGTGTTGCAGATATTATTGCTGCCTTTGCAGTGCGGCGCCATTGCCAGCCTTTATCTGGAGCAGTTCGAAGGCATTCCGCCCCGGGATAAAGCAGTCACCGGTGACAGCGATTGTTCTTCTCCTGAATGTTCCATAAAGCCGCCCCCCGAGGATGACCGGTTTGAGGAGCAGGTCCGAAAATTTCCCGAGGATTGATCCTTAGGTGTATTTTTTACTCAAAATGCATCTCCACAGCAAAATTGCCAGAACCGCCCCAAAGGTGTCTGCCGCCAGGTCGCCAATACTTGCCATGCGCCCGGGGACAAAGGATTGATGGATCTCGTCGCTTGCGCCGTAAAGCGTGCAGAAAATCATTAGTGCAATTGTATGCCGATTCGGTGATATTCTGTTGATCCACGGATGTCCGGCAAAGATTGCGGTGCCGGCTAGAAATGCATAGGCAGAAGCGTGCAGGATTTTGTCCGATGCGAAAAAGCCGGGAAGGGATATATCATCACCGGGCAGGCCGGAAAAATAAAAGATGCCGGCCATTGTGCTGATTAATGGAATGAAGTGGAAAAATTTATTTTGGGTCATGCCCTGAATCCTTATACGAACCATAAAGTAAATGTGTCAGTTGCGCGGTGACAGATGTCTCTACCAGACTCTTTGGAAAAAATCAAATATCCTCCAGAACTTCCCATAACCGGACATCGGCAGGAGATTGTTGATGCGATCAGGGCTCATCAGGTATTGATCATTGCCGGCGACACCGGATCCGGTAAGACCACGCAGCTTCCCAAGATGTGCCTTGAAGCTGGCCGCGGCATAAAGGGCATGATCGGCTGCACCCAGCCAAGGCGGATTGCCGCAGTCACCATTGCGGCGAGGGTTTCCGAGGAATTGGGCCCACAAGGGCCACAACTTGTCGGCTACAAGATCAGGTTTCAGGATAAAACCAGAAAATATCACAAGATAAAGTTCATGACCGACGGCATCCTGCTCGCCGAAGCTCAGCAGGATCGTTATATGCAGGCTTACGATACGATCATCGTCGATGAGGCCCATGAGCGCAGTCTTAATATTGATTTCCTCCTGGGCATGTTAAAGCGCCTTCTTGCCAGGCGCAAGAATCTCAAAGTCATCATCACTTCAGCAACAATTGATACGGAAAAATTTTCGAAGAATTTCAACAATGCACCGGTTATTCAGGTGTCGGGCCGCACCTATCCTGTTGAGGTGCGCTATCAGGAAAATGGGGATGATCAGGATGATGCGGCCTATGTTGAACTGGCAGTAAAAGCAGTTGGCGAAATCCGCCGGAAAGAAGCGCCCGGAGATATACTGGTGTTCATGCCCACCGAGCGTGATATACGGGAGACCGTCGAGGCACTTGAAGGGGACTTGCAGGCAAGAGAGCCTGGCTCTGCAAGGCAGAACTGGCCGAAGAATATGCTGATCATGCCGCTTTTCGGCAGGCTGTCGCCAAAGGATCAGCGGCGCATATTCCAGCCGGTAACGGGCGCTAAAATTGTTGTTGCCACCAATGTCGCGGAAACCTCGGTGACCGTGCCCGGCATCCGCTATGTGATTGATACGGGGCTTGCCAGGATATCGGGGTATAATCCCCGGGCGCGGACCACCAAACTGCCGATCAGCCCCATATCCCGCGCCAGCGCCGATCAACGCAAAGGCCGCTGTGGTCGCATCAGCCCCGGGATCTGTTATCGGCTGTACAGTGAAGAATCATATAATAACCGGCAGGAATTCACCGTCCCGGAGATTCTGCGCTCCAATCTTTCCGAAGTAATTCTGCGGATGATCTATCTGCAGCTCGGCGATCCGGTTTCGTTTCCTTTTGTCGATCCGCCATCATCGCGGGCCCTCAAAGACGGTTATAATCTATTAAAAGAACTGGGCGCAATCGACAGTCACCGTAGGCTCACTGAGCACGGCAAGCTGATGGCGATACTTCCCCTTGATCCGAGAATTTCCAGGATGATTCTTGAGGCACGGGATCTTAATGCCCTGGCGGAAGTAACGATAATTGCCGCAGCATTGAGTATCCAGGACCCGAGAATCAGGCCCGTTGAAAGTGAAAAGGAAGCTGACCAGGTCCATGCCGCCTTTGCTGATCCTGGATCTGATTTTCTGACCCTGCTCAATATCTGGAAGCGGTACATGAACATGGTGGATAAGGACTACACAAGGACTCAGCGGCGCAAATTCTGCAAGCAGAATTTTCTTTCCTTTCAGCGGATGCGGGAGTTGCGCGATGTCCATGATCAGATTGTCTCAATCCTTGATGATGAGGGCGGCTTTATACGAAACACCCGGCCGGCAGATCCGGAAGCGGTGCACCGGGCCCTGTTAAGCGGCAATCTTCGTAATATCGCTCTCAAAAAAGAGAAAAACATCTATCAGGGGGCCCAGGGCAAAGAGGTGATGATTTTCCCGGGATCAGGCCAGTTCGGCAAAGCCGGGCAATGGATCATGGCTGCGGAATTTGTTGAGACTTCCAGGCTTTTTGCCCGGACGGTTGCGGCGATCAAACCGGAATGGATAGAGCCTCTGGCCCAGGGCCTGACAAGGTCATCCTATTCGTCACCCCACTGGGAAAAGAAGCGCGGTCAGGTTGTGGCCTTTGAAAAGGTGACACTTTTCGGCCTGGTGATCATTGCCAAGCGCACGATCAATTACGGCAAGATCAAGCCTGATGAGGCCAGGGATATTTTCATCTGGACAGCGTTGATTGAAGGGGAACTGGCCGGAGATTTTTCCTTCCACCGGCAGAACATCAGTCTGATTGCCAGGGTGCAGGGCATGGAAGACCGCGTCCGGCAGCGGGACATCCTGGTTGACGATCAGGCGTTGTATGCGTTTTACGATCAACGTCTGCCCCAGGATGTATGGGACCGGGCCGGATTGCAACGGTTTCTCAATAACAAGGGGGCGGATGATTTTCTGGTCATGAAGGAAGAGGAGATTGTCAATCGTGAACCTTCACGGCAACTGATTGAGCAATTTCCCAAAACCCTGAAGACCGGGGAATTCGAATTTACCTTATCGTACAGATTTGCCCCCGGATCTGAAGAGGACGGCGTCAGTGTCGAAATTCCTCTAAGTCTTGTGCCCTATGTTGATCCGGAATTTTTTGAATGGCTGGTCCCGGGCATGCTGCTTGAAAAAAACATTGCTCTGCTTAAAGGGCTTCCGAAGAATCTGCGCCGTCAACTGGTGCCCATTCCCCAGACTGCCGAACAACTTGTCGGCAACCTTACCCTCTATCAGGGTTCGCTTTTAAGCGCTCTGGAGGATGCTATAGCCCGGAAATTCAATGTCCTTGTTGACAGAAGGCATTGGCCCATTGGCAATCTGCCGGATCATTTTCGAATGCGTTTCATCCTCCTTGACGGGGCTGGCAGGCAGATCAAGGCAACCCGGAATTTCATCGAATTGCGGGGCGACAACCGCCAGGCTGCCGGTGATGTGACTCAGGCGGTTAAGAAGCAATGGGAGCGCGAGGACATAAAGCAGTGGGATTTTCAAGATCTTCCGGAGCGAATTCCGGTTATTGGCAAAGGCGGGGCGCTTACGGGTTATTTTTTCCCAGGCTTGCTGGCGGTTGATAACAATGTGTCGATCAGACTTTTTCCGGATCAGCAGCAATGCCGGGAAGAAACGCGCAAGGGGTTGCTCGCCCTTTATCTCACCAATTTCCAGAAGAAGGGCGCGTTCATCAAGGACATGCATTTTTCCAGGAATTACTGGGCGCTCTATGAAGGATTCGGCACCCATGATGAGTTTAATCAAGGGCTTGTCGCGTTGATTTTTAATTCAATATTCGATCTAGGGAAAG
The DNA here is from genome assembly GCA_018823135.1 of Pseudomonadota bacterium. Lineage (NCBI taxonomy): Bacteria > Pseudomonadati > Pseudomonadota > Pseudomonadota bacterium. Next base: position 48,073 of record JAHJJF010000126.1, on the reverse strand, counting down.
GCTTGATTCCGGATAAAGCAACTTATGAGCAGACATTGACCGCGGTCCGGGAGAAAGGTCTTTACAGCCTCGGGAACCAGATAAAGGAAGTGGTGTTCACCGCCTTGCACGAAAGACGCAAGGTATTTGATTGTATTTCCCAATATGAATCCATGAAGGCAACACCTCTTAACCAGAGCAAATTTCTGGAGTTCCGTGAGGTTGCCAAAAACATCCTGCCCTTTGATTTTTTTGAAACATTCACGGTGGAGGACGTGCTGGCCGTGGCAAGGTATTTCAAGGCCCTCTGCCTCCGTATCGAGCGCGCCCATTCCGACCCGGCAAAGGATATTGCCAAGGCAGCCCAGGTGCAACCGTATCTGGCGCGGCTTGAGCGATTTGAAAAACAGCTCAAGGCTTGCGCCGATGATTTCTTTGCCTCTTATGAAAAAAAGAAAGACCTGGTTGGCCAATATCGCAAAATGATTGAGGAGTTCAGAATTTCACTCTTTGCCCAGCAGATGAAGACCGCTTTTCCGGTTTCGGAAAAACGCCTGGAGAAATTGTCAATGGAAGTGGAAAAAGCCCTGGTCTAGGAGCCTGTCGGAAAATTCCCTGACCCTTGCCAGAATGGTAAATGACAAGCAGGAAATGAAACTATAAGTTTATAATTCAATGGCATGGTTTCAGTGTCCGCTGCGCTGAATAATCAGGACTGCCCCTTTAAAAATACAAAGTTATTTACATAATCTTTTTCATCCCAATAACGGCTCCCTGTCTGCCGCTGATGTAACTGTGAATTGAATTGTTTAATATTGACTAATGAATTTTGAAAAACAAAATAGCCGCGATATCCTAAAGGAATTAAAAACTCGAAAACATCGTTAACACTCCCCTGTGTCAGGTGACGATTTTCACACTCAAAAACCAGAAGGGGGTTACTTTCTTTTAATATTCGCATTGCCCCTTTGAAAACATCCAGTTCTGAACCCTCAACATCAATCTTTAAGGCACTCACTCTCTGGTTGCTTGGAAAATATTCATCAAGGGTAACAACATCAACTGTTTCTTTGCAGCAGTTTTCTCGATCTGAGACGGCATTGCTCAATGATGCCCCCGGTGAAACCGACCCGCCCGGGATAAATAAGCAAGCTTTACCTGATATGGCTGAAACCGCTTTTTCCTCAACGACAACATTATTGAGTTTTAATGCGTTAGTCGCTTGTTTCAGATAATCTGCTAAAGTTTTCTGGGGCTCAAATGCAATGACTTTTCCATTGGAAGCCCACTTTGAAAGCCAAAACGTATAGCTGCCCTTATTTGCACCAATATCACAGACAATATCATTTGGCTGTATATGTTTTCTGAGGACGTTCAGTTCAGTTCTGTTGTCGCGGAAACGATTTCTGAATGCCCGCCATAAAAATCTTGATTTCATAATATTTCACTGCATCCTGAAAAGTTATTGTCCGGTTGTTGGATAATCCTGTTACCGGCATTTTTTTTGATAATCAGTTGTGATCTGTTGGGTCACTTTCAAATCGGAGAGAATTATAATTTTCGTGGTATCTATAACACCGGATGAATTTTTGTAAGAGTTAAAATTATCCCCCAAAAAAAATACTGGCAGAATACACTTCACGCAAGCTTTCATTGATTATGGACATAAAAAAGCCCTAGTGAAAACCAGGGCCGTCGGTTCATAGCAGCTATACGAAAACGCAAAAAAGGCAGAGCCGTCACTGACCCTGCCTTCCTGAAATCTCCATATGGAGAAGGGGTTATTTTTTCTTTCTTCTTAAACCAGCAAGGCCGACTAATCCAGTGCCGAAGAGGAGCATGGTGGCAGGTTCTGGGACTGGCGCAGTATCTATACCAAAAACCAATTGCGCAGGGCTACTAGCATCCGAATCCCCCCAGTGTAAGGTAATACTATCGGAAGTGAAACTGTAATCGCTGAGAACATTTCCAGGAAAACCCTAGTTAGACATAATGTCTAGTCCAGTTATGGCTGTATCAAACCCAGCTATAACCGCCTGGACCCATCGACTGTTATTGTAAGAGAGTCCGCATCAAAATCAAAACCAACAGTGTCGCCCTAATAAATTTCGGCAAAAAGAAACTCTACTTCATCAGAAATAGTTGCTTCACTTGGAGTAATTAAACTCCCACTTGCAGTAATTTAATCACCAATTAAGGTAGCATTTGCCATCCCTGCCAACTATAAACAATCCTGTTGCCAATCCTGCTAAAAGTTTCTTTTTCATTGAAAGTAAAGATTACTTCCGTTTTGTTCAATTCGTCTATTTTTAAGATGTCTGCCAGCACATCATGAAGCTTCATGTACTGTATGTTGCTGAGTATGCCATTTTGAATATGTCTTTTGGCTTTCCTAAATTTTAAGTCTTGTCAGTTTTCGACCTTCATTAGAGGTATCATCAATTTCCACCTGTTCGAAAATTGAAGACAAGTTGTTGTAATTATTAATTAGAAAATTCAAAATATTCAGGTGACAATTGGGAATCCTGTCCTATTACACTGTTTTCCCAAATACACCGAATCTTCAATTACAGAAAACTGTATTGTTATTGAAAAGGTGGTGGTTCTGGGGAAACTAACACGGTTGCACGTTCATCAATATCAATGGCTATACCTAAGTTTCCTTGGCCATCGTCATACATAATAAATATTGAATCGCCATCTATATCCCATGAGGTAATGGTAGTGCCGCCAGTTCCCCAGATACCGTCAAAAGTCGTACCGCCAGTTCCCCAGATAGCGGCCATGTCTTCTTGAGTTATATATTCTGTAATCTCCCTCGTGGTTCCACCTGTCCCCCAGATAGCCACGGTATGAGGGTTATTTAATTTAAAAGATGCTCCATTCGGATTGGTATCAAACTGAATTCTTTTCCCAGTATTGGTTTCAATTGAGAGAATCGTGGTCCCACCCGTTCCCCAGATTCCACGTATACTACCATTGTCAAAAACAACATTCATTTTATTGCCTTTAAAGATGCCGTCTCCGCAGTTCAAGCAGGCACCAAGGTTAAGATTTTCTCTAAGTGGAAGTCGTTCCCCAAAACATTCACCAGTAGCGGGGTTGATACTACAAATAACATCTCCTGCGGCACAAACACTTACCATTCCAAACATAACCACTCCCGTTGCCAATCCTGCTAAAAATTTCTTCTTCATTTTTTCTCCTTTTTCATTTTATGATTACTACTGTAAATCTTCATTTTTCAAAATTTTAAGATGTTGAATGAACATCTTGCATCTACTTGTAAAATTAATTTTTCTGGTCATTTCCGATAAACAGACCCTCCTTTTCGTTACGCCCAGCGATCATTTCGTTGCCGCCGAACAGTGATGCTATTTGCATCAAATGCAATATTCGTTGCAGTAATAAGCATATCTGTTGCACTATTAATTGAAACAGAGACGCAGATGCTTTCTACTCACATAAAACTTTAAAAGCGCACATAAATCCTACTGTAATGTGGCAAGAATTATGCCAAAACAAGCAATTTAATTACTTTAGAAGATTACCTAACATTCCAACAAGTTGCAGTATCTTATAATTTAATAATATACTAAACGGGGCTGTTGTTCTTTCCGGAAAATAGAAATATTCCAGAAAATTGAACAAATAATTATGGCGGAGTGTAGCTTTATAGCAATGAAAAATGCTAACGAATATACATTCAAAATCTAGTTATGAAGAATTCATTATGCTTCCAACTAATGCCAACTATCAACCGAATATATTTCTAGCAACATTCCTTTGGTTCTAAAAACCTTGTACTACAAAGGTCAGCCCCGGGCTGCGTATTTCCAAAACACCCTGACTCGCATGTTGATCTTAAAGAGATTGGAATATCAACGGATTTAATTTTTACCTGGACAACCAAGTTAGACATGGGAGAGGGGTGAAGTCCAAATAAAAAAATCTGGAAGAGATGCGGGGAACATTCCTTCCAGATTCCTGGTGATCTATAGTGACGATATCATCTCTGACAATTGGGTATTTTAGTACCTTATTAGTGATTATCGTGTTTTTTACCCGTCAAGCGAGTACTGAACTGAGTGGCAAGACTTTTAATAACCAATTTAATTCTAATAACTTACACCTACTGTTAAGGTACTTATCCAGGGCCTTGATTTATTTCCAGTTTATCTGGGTTAGGCGGTTGACTTTAAACAGCCTTTTTCTCTCCATGGCAACCGTCGTTCCATTTACAGGGATGGAGCAATTACATGGTTTGTTTTTTTGCTGTGACATAATTCTTCGACGAGTTCTTTTTTTGGGGGTATTGGTAACTGTGCCGTCTAAAAGACGTTGATGCCGGTTGCTTTACGAAGGGCTTATTTATGTAAATTCTTTTTCAGATATATGCGCAAAGGGCATTTACAATAAACTTCGTTGGCAAATGGGGCTGAAAACGGACAATCTGCTTTATTCCTGGCAAAACACTGGAGATAGGTTTCCATGCCGATATCCCTTGCCAGACAGAGTTTATCGAGATCCGGCGTGACGCATCGGAAATCTTTTGGGCAGTGTATCTGACCAATTATCTCTGTAATCTTTTTATTGTGCGCCTTCAGCATTGAATCGTTTTCAGGTGAGAGTTTATAAAGGTTACAGTATCCAATCTCTTAAATACCATGAAACTACAATAGAAAATAAGTCAATAAAATATATCACAATGTAGTACACACGTACTGAATATTCAGCATGTGCTGCCGCTTATTAATTGGGAGAATTTTCAACTTGCAGTACTATGCTCATAGCTCAAAACAGTGGTATCCCATCACCTCTATTCTTTTTGGAAGACCATGAAGAAAATTAGACACCTTATTGAAATAGCCTTGATTTATTTCTTTGCCTTTTTTCTGGTAATGCTTCCCTGTAGGATAGCTTTATTTGTTGGAAAAAACATGGGCCTCCTGCTTTACTTCCTCATTGCTCGCCTTCGGAGAAAGGTGATTGAAAACATCCGGAAGGCGATCAGCGCAGGAGGGATTTCACAAGGAACAAATCCACGCCGGATAGCCAGAAAATGTTTTATGCTTCAGGGGCAATCCCTGGTGGAGCTGCTGAAGATCTATGTCGGCCTTGGTGAGGATATTATTGCCAATGTAGCAATAGAAGGAGTGGAGCATTACCAGAAGGCGGTGGCGACAGGAAAAAGTGTTTTTTTTATCTCCGGACATTGCGGTAATTGGGAACTGATGAATCTGGTTCTTGGCCGGAAGCTCGGCCCTGTTTCTTTTGTCGCCAAGCGACAGAGCAATCCATATTTGACAGACCTCCTTGAAAAGCTTCGCGTAAAAAGCGGCAATACGATCATTTATAAAGGCGGCGCCCTGGTAAAGATCAGGGAGGAACTGGATGGTCGTGGTCGTTTAGTCATCCTGATGGATCAGGATGTTTTTACGGATGAGGGGTATAAAACAATGTTTGTCGGGCGTGACGCCTGCACCACCAAGATGCCGGCCATTCTGGCCAGGGAAACAAAAACCGCATCCTTGCCGGTCTTTATCCACCAGCAAGGCGGTCAACACAGAATAATCATCGGTCCAGAGATGGCTCTGTCCAGACTACCCGACGATGAAGAGGCCGCACGGCAGGATACCCAGAGTTTTACAACGGCTATCAGTGATTATATCAAAGTTTACCCCGAGCAGTGGTTTTGGCTCCAGGAGAGATGGAAGCCGTTGCGGGGCAGGGTAAAGGCAGGAACGGTCGGAGGTTTTCCTACTGCGGAAATGTTAAGAGAATTACGGGCAAGAGCGAAGGAAAGAGAGTAGGGCGCACCTGAAAGACTTATAAAAAGTCTGTCGACCGTTTGCCTAAAGAGAGTTCCGCATCGGATTTGCGGACGTAGATGGGCTCGGCCCTTGCCGGATCGACTTTGTTTTGCTGGAATGATTGCAGTGCCAGCATCCCAATACTCGAACCTCTCGGGAAAAAGAGTTCCCCTGCTGGAAACAGGGCATTTCCCTCAAGTTTTTCAAGAAAAAGTTCTTTATACTGTTTGGCGCCATCACCAACAAGCAGGACTGGTTCATTGATTTTTTCTGCTAATGCTTCAGGCGATAGCACCATGTCATCGCTTATTTTTTCGATCTTGCCGGTTTTATCTGATCGATAGAGTGCCGCGTAGACTTCTTTTTTCCTGGCATCAAGGACCGGGCAGATCAGCTGTGGAGTAAAAGAGAACTGAGCTGCCATGGCATCCAGGGTCGGAATTCCCAGAAGAGGTTTGCCCGTGGCCATGGCAAAACCCTTGGCAGTGCTCAGGCCGATACGCAAGCCGGTAAAGCTTCCGGGACCGAGGCTCACAGCAATTCCATCAATTGCTTCCATGTCGAGACCGGTAGTTGTCATCATCTGGTCGATAACCACAAGAATTTTCTTTGAATGGGTTGTGCTCGTATTCAGAGAATATTCAGCAAGTGTTGTATGCTCCGTAACCAGAGCAACACTGCCGCATAGGCCGGAGGTCTCAATGGCAAGAATTATCGGGGAGTTTTGTGATGGTTGTTTCATAAATTGATCTTTAATTTTTTAGTACTTGAACTTCCAGAAATTAAAAAAATTCAGCCAGCAAAAAAGCCTATATAAAGACGAGTAAAGCTGGCGATAAATCCGAGGAAGAGGGGGATTTCGCTATAGTATACACTATGCGGAATCCCGGATGACGAAGGAGAATCGTCAGATCTGCTCATCTGTATATAGGCTAATCAGCCCTTGAACAAGCGCAATATATCGTTATAAAAAACAAAAACCATAAGGGTGCCGAGGAGGACGAGTCCCACCTGCTGGCACATTTCCTGGGCGCGCTGGCTTAATGGTTTGCGTCTGACGGCTTCCATGGAAAAGAACAGAAGGTGGCCGCCGTCTAGAATCGGAATGGGCAGAAGATTGAGTATCCCGAGATTGACGCTTAAAAGTCCCATAAAATAGAAGAGATTGAGCCAGCCTGCTTCCAGTTGCTGACCCGCCACCTGGGCAATAAAGATCGGCCCGCCGATGTCGGATGCCGGCACGACGTTCTGGATGATTTTGACAATGGTCATGAAGGTCAGATAAATAAATCCCCAGGTTTGTGTCAGCCCCGCTGAAAATGCTTTGAAAATGGAAACTTTTTCGTACTCCACCTCGTCGGTTCTGGAAATCCCCAGAAGCAGGCGTTCCCCCACTGTTTCGCCGAAAAGATTTTTGACTTCCTGAATAGTTGGCTTGCCCTCAAGCTCAAGGGTTTCCTTGCCGCGCTGGATTATGAGTTTAATCGGCGCGCCGTCGCTTTGTTGAATGAGAACGGAGATATCTTCCCAATGCACAGTTTCATTGCCGTTGATTGACTGGATGATATCGCCTGGCTGGAGACCTGCTTCCTGGGCGGGTGAGTTTTCAGAAACCGCGCCGACCACTGTGTTGTCAACGGGAGTCGGGATTCCGGTAAACAGAAAGATCATGAAGAAGAGAAATACCGCAAAAAAGAGGTTGAATGCCGGGCCGCCTGCGACGATGAGAAACTTTTTCCAGACCGGTTTCAGGGAGAAAGAGCGATCACTGTCGATTTCTTCTTCCGGCATTTGTTCATTGGGGTTTTCGCCAAGCATTTTGACGTAGCCGCCAAGGGGAAAGGCACTGATGACATATTCCGTTTCACCGTATTTTGTGCCAAGAAGTTTGGGGCCGAAACCCAGAGAGAATTTCAGCACCTTTACCCCGAAGAGTTTGGCAAAAAGGAAATGACCGAATTCATGGACAAAAATTAATAATCCAAGGACAAGAATAAATGAGATAAGGGAATTCATGTTGATTAAGTGTTTCCGGTAAATGAATGGTTTATTGAGGAGGATTCATGAGTTGAAGCTGTGGAGCTTTTTTTCTGATCCATCATTAATTGGAGCGATTCAATAATGGATTCCGCCTGAAGCCTTGCTGCCAGGTCGGCATCCATTATTTCTGAAAGATTTGTGGCGGTCTTGCTCGGTGTCCTGCTTACGGTTTCGGAAACCACCAGGGCGATTTCCGGGAAGCGAATCCGTTTATCAAGAAAACTTGCAACCGCAACTTCATTTGCGGCGTTTAAAGCCACAGGCAGGATTCCACCCCGCTTGCATACCTGATACGCAAGTTTAAGGGCCGGGAATTTATTGAAATCCGGAAGCTGGAAGGTCAGATTGCCGCATTGAGCCAGATTCAGTCGCGGAAGCCCGGTTGTCAGGCGATTGGGGTATGACAGGGCATAGGAAATAGGGATGCGCATGTCCGGTATGCCAAGTTGCGCAACAACTGAGCCGTCGATAAATTCCACCAGGGAATGGACAATGCTTTGCGGGTGGATCAATACCTCGATTTTTTCAACGGCAACATTAAACAACCAGCGGGCCTCGATGACCTCAAGGCCTTTATTCATCATGGTTGCTGAATCTATGGATATTTTATTGCCCATATTCCAGTTGGGATGGGCAAGGGCCTGCTCTGGAGTGACGTCCCAGAGTTGTTTTTGCGAAAAATTCCAGAAAGGTCCTCCGGACGCGGTGAGGATGATTTTCTCAACCTCATTTTTTTGACCGGCCTCCAGGGCCTGGGCCACAGCGCTGTGCTCACTGTCGATGGGAAGCAGCTGGACGTTGTTTTTCTTGATTTCCTTCATGACCAGATCACCGGCCATAACAAGCACTTCTTTGTTGGCCAGGGCGATATTCTTGCCTGACTGGATAGCGGCATAAGTAGGTGATAACCCGGCGGCGCCGACAATTGCCGAGACAACCGTATCGACATCGCCGATGGTTGCCACCTTGATGTTTCCAGTGTCCCCTGTAAAAATTTTATCAGTCCAGCCGGCAGGAAGACTCATGGCAAGATCTCCGGCAAGCTTGCCGTCGGCAACCGAGATAACTCGCGGTGCGAAAGCCTCGATCTGTTGACGGAGAAGAGAAATGTTGGTGCCGGCAGCCAATCCCAGAATTCTGAACCGGCCGGGGTATTGGCGGACGACTTCAAGGACGTTTTTTCCAATGGATCCGGTTGAACCGAGAAGGGAGAGGCTTTTCATGGCAGTCAGGAAGTATGAAGATTCAGGGATCGCTTCATTGCGGCAAAGTCAGCAGGTTAAAGTAAATCATATAATAAAAAACCGGCGCGGTGAGCAGGAGTGAATCAACCCGATCGAGAATGCCGCCGTGGCCGGGAAGGATCGTCCCGGAATCTTTGAATTTCATGGCGCGTTTGATGGTTGATTCAGTCAGATCGCCGATGACGCCGATACCGGAAAGGAGCACCGCGGTCAGTACGATATTTACCAGGGATATCCATGGGAAGAACAGTTTTGAAACCAGCACTGCCGCAGCAATTCCGCCAACAAGACCGCCGATAAAGCCTTCAATGGTTTTATTGGGACTGGTTGCAGGACAGAGTTTGGTTTTTCCTAAGAAGGAGCCGGTATAATAGGCGGAGGAGTCCGAGGCGATGGTTATGGCGGTGAGCATTACCAGCCAATGGGCGCCGAGGGGTTGCCCCATCAGTAAAATGATATAGGAGGAGAAAAAACCGATATACAGGATGCCGAAACCGAACTTGCTCACGACACTGAAAGGATCATTCAGGGCGGGGTAACGGGTGATTATAAGAATAAACAGAAACAGCATTGCAGCGATAAGTGCCACGGTAACAAGGTCCTGGCGGTTTGAAAGTGAGGCGGCCAGCGGGAAAAGACCGAGCACAATCCCTATGCCGATATGTTTTTTACCGTCAACGGCGGTCACCATGGTAAAATATTCATACAGGGCCACACCGCTCACCAAGGTGATAACAGACCAGAACAGGGCAAAAGATCCGGCAAAGAGAATGAACAGCCAGATTGCACCGATGATTAACGCGGTAATAATTCGTTTCATAGAGGAACTATAATTACCTTTTACAGCATTATTCGCACGACTTTTATCTGAAAACGACAGGTAAAGAATAAATAGTGCTGAGTGCTGAGTTATGTGAAAACACAGAAGCCCACCATTAAATGTTTACTTACTATTCACTCATTACTCAGTACTCAGTACTGTTCTGTCACCTGTTCGCCGGTTTTTCCAAAACGTCTCTGGCGTTGCTGGAAATCGATTATCGCCCCAATGAGTTTTTCCTTATCAAAATCCGGCCATTTTGTTTCGGTAATATACAGTTCGGCGTATGATGCCTGCCAGAGCAGAAAATTGCTTAAGCGCGATTCGCCACCGGTCCTGATCAGCAGGTCAGGATCGGGGAGTCCTGCGGTATACAGCCGGTTTTCGAAAATAGTCTCGGTTATATCCTCCGGGGTGAGCTTGCCATCCATGCATTGCCGGGCCACGGTTTGAACCGCGGCGATGATTTCGCTGCGGGATCCGTAACTCAGCGCCAGGTTGAGAATAAGGCCGGTATTGTTTGCGGTTTGTGCAATAACCCTTTCGAGGACGTTAATAACCTCAGCCGGCATTCGTTCTTTCTCGCCGATGCACCGGAGTTGCACGTTGTTTTCAACCATTGTGGTCAGTTCACTCTGAAGGTAGGATTTCAGCAGTCCCATCAAGGTCTGAACTTCAAAGGGCGGACGTTTCCAGTTTTCCGTGGAAAAGGCATAGAGGGTGAGGACTCTGACATCCAGTTCCCGGGCCGCAGTGACGATATTTTTTACGGTTTTTACGCCTTCCTTGTGACCCAGTGTCCTGGGCAGACCGCGCTCCTTGGCCCACCGGCCGTTGCCGTCCATTATAATCGCGATGTGCTGCGGGATGTTGTTTGTGTCGAGAGTAACTGATTCCGTCATAAGTAGAGAAGGCCGGGGATACCGGCCTTTGGATTTAAATTAGTGTGAGGGAACTGGGAAAACGATTGCAGTGTCAAATTGCAGTTTAAGGTGTTCGGAAGTCTAGACCTCCATGACCTCTTTTTCTTTTTCAGCTAGAATTGTATCGATTTGTTTGACAAAGGAGTCGGTTTCCTTCTGGGCATCATCCTGCAGTTTGAACAGATCGTCTTCGGAGATTTCCTTGTTGTTTTTTTGTTTTTTCAGCAGGTCAATTGCCTCGCGGCGGGAACTGCGCATAGCCACACGGTATTCTTCGCTGATTTTTTTAACCTGTTTTACAAGGTCCTTGCGGCGGTCTTCAGTCAATTGCGGAATTGAAATGCGGATCTGCTTTCCGTCGCTTGCCGGATTGAGCCCCAGATCTGATTTCTGTATGGCTTTTTCAATGGCGCTGGTCAGCTGGATATCCCAGGGTTGAATAACAATCATCCGGCTTTCCGGGATGGTGAGGGAGGCAACCTGGTTAAGCGGCATCGGTGCACCGTATGCCTGGACTCTGATGCCGTCAAGGAGTGACAGTGATGCGCGGCCGGTTCTGACTCTGGAAAGTTCCTTGCGGTACGCATGAATACTGTTTTCCATTTTTTCTGCCATTTCCAATATGATTTCGCTCATTATTCTACCCCTTTGATCAGAGTGCCGATTGTTCCTCCGGAAACGGCTTTGTAAATATTGCCGGGGATGTTCATGTCAAAAACAATGATTGACTTGTCGTTGTCCATGGCAAGTGATATGGCAGCCGCGTCCATTACCTTAAGTCTGCGCTGAAGTACTTCACTGTAGGTCAGGGTATCGAACTTGACTGCATCGGGTTCTTTCAGTGGGTCCTTATCGTAGACCCCATCGACTCGGGTAGCCTTGAAGATGACATCCGCATCAATTTCCAGGCCTCTTAAAACAGCAGCCGTGTCAGTCGTGAAATAAGGATTGCCGGTTCCGGCGGCAAATATGACGATTTTGCCTTTTTCAAGTAGGGCAATCGCCCGGCGGCGTGCATAGAGTTCGCAGACACTATCCATTGGGAATGCAGAAAGAACTTCGGCCTGCATGCCGTTCCGGTCAAGGGTATCCTTGATGGCCAGAGCATTGATCACTGTTGCAAGCATGCCCATATTATCAGCTGCAGCCCTGTTCATGCCCACCGAGGCGCCGGCCACGCCTCGGAATATATTGCCGGCGCCGACCACCATCCCTATCTGGACCTGGAGGCTGTTAAGTTCTTTGAGCTCCTGTGCAACATAGGACAGCATATCGGAGCTGATACCGAAAGAAGCTTTGCCCATAAGAGCTTCGCCACTCACTTTGAGCAGGATTCTCTTGTACTTTGTGTTGCCCATGGCGCTTCCTTTTTAGGTAGTTAGTCTTTGAGGCTGAAGGCTGTTAGTTTTATGAATTACACGAAAGACCTTCAGCATGATAGACTTCAGTCTATAGCCTTCAGTAATTCTGGTTACTCGCCGACCTGAAAACGTGCAAATCTCTTTACGGTGATATTTTCACCGATTTTAGCAATAAGTTCGTTTAAAAGATCCTGGATGGAAATATCAGGGTTTTTAACGAATTTCTGTTCCATCAGGCAAACGTCCGCAAAGAATTTGTCCATTTTGCCACTGACGATTTTTTCGGCAATATTTTCGGGTTTGCCTGAGTCCAGTACCTGTTGCTTGTAGATTTCTTTTTCCCTGTCCTGCAGTTCCTGGGGGACATCTTCCCGGCTGATTGATACCGGGCAGCTTGCAGCTATGTGCATGGCAACGTCTTTGGCAAAATTTCTGAAGTCATCATTTTTTGCAACAAAGTCAGTTTCACATCCAACATCAACCATAACGCCGAGTCTGCCGCCGGCATGGATATAGGTCTCGATAACGCCTTCGCTGGTGGCGCGTGCGGATCTCTTTCTCGCAACCGCGAGTCCTTTCTGGCGAAGATGGTCAATGGCCTTTTCCATGTCGCCTGCGGTTTCAGTCAATGCCTTTTTGCAATCCATCATCCCCGCATTTGTTTTGTCGCGGAGTTCTTTAACCATCTGGCTTGTGATATTCACGATTATATCTCCCTGCAGAATTATCTTGATTGTAACTCCGGCGTTTACCAACTCTGTTGGTGCTCATCAAAAGAAATCGATGCTCTGATATCATTGCGAGCGATGACGCCGGGAAAATTTCAGTTTTGCATATATAAAATAAAGGAGAATCACCCGGCATTATCCGAGTGATTCTCAATACAGTTCAGTTTCAATAGTTTCGGATCAGGCTTCAGCTGCTGGTGCTTCCGGGGCCGCTTCACTGGCGCTGACAGTTTGAGATCCTTCGATCTGCGCTGCCAGTTCCTTGTCGGATACTGCCTTCTCGCTTCCCTTATACTGATCTTTTCCTGCAAGAACAGCATCGGCGAATTTAGAGGAGATCAGCCTGATGGATTTGATTGCATCATCGTTGCCTGGAATAAGATAGGAAATTTTATCGGGGTCGGCGTTGGTGTCGGCAATGGCAATAACCGGGATGCCGAGTCTTGTTGCTTCTTCAATGGCGATGTTTTCACGTTTGGTGTCGATGACCAGCAAAGCAGTGGGCAGGCCGCGCATGTTTTTAATGCCGCCAAGGGTCCGTTCGAGTTTTATCAGTTCTTTTTCCATGCGCAGAATTTCTTTTTTCTTGTAATTCTGAATCGAGCCGTCTTCTTTCATGGCTTCGATGCTTTTCAGGCGGTCAACGCTTTTCTTGATGGTCTGAAAGTTTGTCAGCATGCCGCCGAGCCAACGGTGATTGACAAAATACATGCCGCAGCGTTCTGCTTCTTCTTTGATGATTTCCTGTGCCTGTCGTTTGGTGCCCACGAAAAGAAGGGTGCCGCCTTTGGAGATATCCTTTACCAGGAATTTGTATGCTTTGTTAAACAGCGGCAGGGTTTTATCGAGGTTGATAATATAAATATTATTACGGGCCCCAAAAATATAGGGTTTCATTTTTGGATTCCAGCGATGGGTCTGATGACCGAAATGAAATCCCGCGTCCAGCATTTCTCTCATGTTGATGTACGACATTGTTAACTCCTTCGTTTTTGGTTGTTCATCCATCCCTGTGACCCGACCCGTTTTGGGCACCAGTGGGCGTTCTTCGTGGGATGTGATTATTGAGTTTCTGTCAGAAGTCTTTATTTCTGCGCAGAAACTGGTTAGTGGTCTTCCGAAACGACTTGTATTCCGGAGATACAAAATTAGAAACGCATTCTTTTACCATCTGATTAATTATTTTGCAAGGTGGAAGCCTTGTTCAATTACAAAAAAACTTGACTCCTTGGGCCAATACAATACATTGCACATTTTTTTATTCAAGGAAGACTTAACACCCTCTAGAGGATATGGCAGATCTATAAAAGAGGGCATATAATCCTAAATGGTGGTAATGTTTAAGTGTTTAGCAATGATAAATTGAGCATTATAAAAAATAATTTCGGGTTTTTAAATAAATGCCCCATTCAATAAAAAAACTGCAACCTGAAAAAATTCTCATCCGTTCCACCAACTGGATTGGTGATGCGATAATGACCACCCCTGCGGTGCGTACCATCCGTGAAAATTTTCCGGAAGCGCATATCGCAATTCTCTCCCATCCGTGGGTTGCGGATGTGTTTCGTGCAAGCCCCCATGTTGATGAAGTTATTGAATACAAAAAGAAAACCGAACATATTGGCATCGCCGGCATCTGGCGCTTGGGGCGGCAACTGGCGACTCATGATTTCGACCTGACAATTCTCCTGCAGAATGCCTTTGAGGCGGCGGTGATTGCCCGGATCGCCCGGATTCCTGCTATCGCCGGGTACAGCACCGACGGCAGGGGAGGGCTGCTTACCCATGGTGTCAAACTGAAAAAAAGCATAAAGCAGCTCCATCAGGTTTATTATTATCAGAATATAATGAAGGAGCTTGGCCTGGTATGCGGCCCTGATGAGCTTTTTCTCCAGCTGACTCCGAAGGTTGTCCAATGGGCCCGGCAATTTGTTAAAGATAAAAAGGCCGGTCCGGTTATCGGCCTTAATCCCGGCGCCGCCTATGGGCCGGCTAAACGCTGGCCTGATGAAAAATACGGCCGCCTTGCAGGAAGACTGGCGTCGGAGCTTTCCGCAACCATGTTGGTTTTCGGCACTGCGGCTGATCAAGAGGCAACCGCGGTAATCAGCGGTTTTGCGCCGGATAATGTGATTGATCTTGCAGGGAAAACCACTCTGGAAGAGGCCATGGCCCTGATCAGTGTGTGTGATGCCTTTGTGACCAATGATTCGGGGTTGATGCATGTCGGCGCTGCGCTCAAAACACCGCTGGCAGCGATTTTCGGATCGACAGATGCCGTTGCAACCGGGCCGTTTTCAGATAATTCCGTGGTCATCCAAAAGGATTTGCCCTGCAGCCCGTGCCTTAAAGAAACATGCAAGACCGATTTTCGGTGTATGATGGATATCCATGTAGAGGAAGTACTGGAGGCGGTCAAAAAACTTCTAGCCGATAATTCTCTGCATAAAGCATAAGATCATCAAAAAGGTGAAAATTATATGAGACCCGCTGTGTTTCTTGACAGGGATGGAACGATCAACGAGCAGATGGGCTATTTGAACCATATTTCGCGTTTCAGGATGTTGCCCCATGCTGCCGCGGCTATTCGTTTATTAAATGAGCACGACATCCCGGCAGTGGTGGTTACCAATCAGTCGGGACTGGCGCGAGGCTATTTTCCCGAGTCGCTGTTAATCGCCATGCATGCGCTCATGGAAAGGGAGCTTGCTGAAAAGGGCGCCCATGTTGACGGCATCTATGTCTGTCCTCACCATCCCGAGGCAAAAGAGGCGAAATTCCGCCTCGACTGTGATTGCCGGAAACCCAAAACCGGACTGTTTACCAAGGCCGCCGAAGTTCTAGGGATTGATCTGCAGCGCTCCTATGTTGTCGGCGACCGGTGGTCTGATCTCAAGGCCGGGGCCGCGATCGGCGCTAAAGGGGTGCTTGTCCTCACCGGTTACGGCCGCGGCGACCGGGATTATATCGGCCCGGAGCAGACAATTCAACCCCATTACATAGCGGAGAATCTTCTGGACGCCGTTCAGTGGATTCTTGAAGATATGCAGGATGACTGAGGGGACGATGCCGATGTCCGTTATTTCAGAATCTCCCCGCAAACTGCTGATCATCAAGCCCAGCGCTCTCGGGGATATTGTTCATTCGCTGCCCTTTCTGTATGCCGTGAAAAAAAAGTTCCCTGAACTTTCAGTGCACTGGATTGTTGCCAAAGGGCTTCATACCTTTCTTGAAGGTCATCCGCTGATTGACAAGCTCTGGGTTATCAACAAGGATAACTGGAAAAAACTCTCTTGCCTGCCTCAGACCTTAAAGGAGATCAGCGCTCTTTCGTCCGGGCTGAAAAAAGAACGTTTTGATATATCGGTGGATTTGTCCGGTCTGTTGCGGAGCGGGCTCATGACCTGGGCGTCAAGGGCCAGGGTCAAACTCGGTTTCAAGGAGTCTGATGAGGGCAGTCCGTTTTTCTATACCCATAAAATTGAAGGCGGCACCGAAATCCATGCCATTGACAGATATTTGAAAATAGCCCAATTTCTGGGCTGCGACATCAGTGACATACAATATCCTTTTGCGCCCTATGACGAAAATCCGCCGGTAATGAATCGACTTCCCCGGCAATATGCGGTCATGGTCCCTTCGGCCGGGAAAGAGGCCAACCGGTGGCCTGCTGCGCGATTTGGTGAACTGGCTTCAAGACTTCCTGTCCAGTCCGTGGTGGTCAGCAGTAAAACCGATGCGGCCCTGGCAGAGGAAGTTGTCCTGGCTTCAAAGGGCAAGGCTATTTCCGTTGCCGGGGAAACAGGCTTGAAAGAACTGATTGCGGTAATCAGCAAAGCCCGTTTTCTTATATCAAACGACACTGGCCCCATGCATATCGCCGCGGCGCTCAATGTGCCGGTTTTTGCAATTTTTGGTCCGGCAAATCCGCTGCGCACCGGACCATATGGCGATATTCACACAATCATCCGTGAAGATGTTTCCTGCGCCCCATGCTATCGGTGGAAACCCTGCGACAATTGGATTTGCATGGAAGATCTCACCGTAGACAAGGTTTACAGGCTTATTCATCAAAAAAATGATGGGATGACCATTGCTGAAGATCAAAAATGAGGAGCAGGATAATACTCTGAATGAAGCGCTAACAGCACTTTTACCAGGCCGGTTGGGGAGGACCTTTCTTCGGTTTCTGTGTTGCGTCCGGATGCTGACCAATGAAACCGGCAGGACGTGATTCCAGATAATTGATGAAATGATCAGGGGTTTTCTGGTAAGGCACGGTTGTTGATCAAAACAGATGAAGTTGCCTTTCCGGTCGTTCTACATGCAGTTTGAGTGGTAAACATTGCCGGAAAAATTACACTTTATTTATTGCGATTGATTCTGCTATGCTTCAACAACTGATAGTCTCATGAAAATGGGACACTGAATTATCGCCTCCATTAATTTCAGTTAAGTTAAAGGTGGAATACACGTCCGACGAGTGTTTTTTACGAGTCCGACAATAACTGATAGTCTCATAGAAATGGGATACTGAATTATCGCCTTCACTAATTTAAGTTGGTAAAAGGTGAAGTACACGTCCGACGAAGGCTTTCGGAGTCTCGATACTCTCGCGTATCTGCGAGTCCGACAGTAATCGATGAACCGGAAAGATTTTGGCGGTATAGTCGTATTCAATAAATTCATGCGTTAGAACGAAACGGTTCCGTTTTGATTGCAGCTTACGTGGGCTGCCGGGCGGATTCAAATCTTCCTGTGAACCGGAATAATTCACATAACTCCAGATGAAGCCGGCAGGCTTCTTTAGAATATAATCATGCTTGATCCTGTGCTGTCCACTGAGCAGCGATTTAAGAAAATACAGAACTATATCGACAGGATGCCGAGTCTATCGACTACGGTGACCAAGGTTCTTGAGATTTGCAACCGTCCCAATACATCCCCCAATGATCTCAACCGGGTTATTTCCCTTGATCCGGTTCTCACCGGCCAGGTACTGAAACTTATTAACTCCGCCTATTATTCGCTCCCCAACCAGATCACCTCGCTTACCCGGGCGATAATCATGCTCGGCCTGAACACCGTAAAGAATCTTGCCTTGAGTACGGCGATTCTTGAAAACATCGGCAATGAAGAATCTTTCCGGTCATTGCCCATGGATGCCTTCTGGACCCATTCCATCTGCGTCGGGGTCACTGCCAAGGCTATTGCGGTGATCAAGGGAGTACCCAAGCAGGAGCTGGAGGAATATTTTGTTGCAGGACTCCTTCATGATCTTGGCAAGATCCCGTTGAATTTCCGATTTGCCGAGGAATACCGCCAGGCACTTGAACTGGCCGGGCTTGAAGAAGCACATCTTCATCGTGCCGAAGCCCTGATACTCGGTTTTGATCACGGGGCAGTGGGCAAGATGATTGGCGAAAAATGGCAGCTTTCAGAGATCATCGTTGATACGATGTGTTGTCATCATGCCCCCGGGAAGGCTGCGGCAAGCAACAGGCGGCTTGTTTCCATTGTTGCACTTGCAAATTTATATGCCAACGTTTATGAAGTAGGGAGCGCCGGGGACCATTTTCAGGAGGTCCCGACCATTCATCGCCTGTTGGAGATTACCAAAATGGACTGGCCGGCTTTGGCAGCGCTTCAGGGAACCGTGGACCAGGAAATTGAGAAGGCGCAGATTTTTCTCCAAGTTACCAAGTAGCAGATTCGGCATAGTGTTTTGGCGCAGTTCATGATTATTTGTATGTAAGCGGTATTAAATTTTTGATGAAATCGTAACAGACTGATTTCATCGAGTTACTAACTTGTAACATGCTGTTATTGTTTGGTGGACCTTTTGCTGCAGAGACTTATCTACGAGTCTGTCAATTTTTCAGGAGTGCCTGCTGAATATGAAGATAAAATTCTGGGGAGTGCGGGGGTCGATTCCCTGCCCGGGGCCGGCAACGGTTCAATACGGCGGCAATACGGCCTGCATTGAAGTACGGATTCCAGGCATTGATCGGGTGATCATAATTGATGCAGGGTCCGGTATTCGCGAACTGGGAAATTTCATAATGGCAAATGATCTTCCCAAGGGGCCGATCAATGCTGATATTTATCTGACCCACACCCATTGGGACCACATCATGGGGTTTCCATTTTTTACGCCAAGTTATATCCCAGGAACCAAGATAAAAGTCCACGGGCCGATCAATCATGAGGTCTCCCTTGAAAAGGCTGTGGGCGGCCAGTTGACTTACCGATATTTCCCTATCAACGAGAACTGGCTTGCAGCGGATATCAGCTATGTTGAATTGAAAGAAGAGGTGTTCGATCTCGGCGGCGGGGCTAAATTGATAACCAAATATCTGAATCACCCCATTACCTGCATCGGCTATCGATTTGAATATAACGGCAAGGTGTTTTGCACCTGTTATGATACGGAACCTTTCAGGAATGGCTTTGATGACCCTTCCGACCCTTCCTATGACGAGGCAACCGCCTTGGAGGCCCAACCAATTGTTGATGAACAGAACCGCATGATTGAAGAACTTATAACCGGCGCGGACCTGTTGGTTTATGACGCTCAGTACACCAAGGCGGAGTATGCCTCTAAAGTTGACTGGGGGCATACGCCCATGGAGTTTGCCATTGAATCCGCAAATCGAATGGGAGTGAAAGCTCTGGCCCTGTTTCATCATGACCCGATGCGTTCCGACCAGAATATTGAGGAGCTTTCCAAGGTATATTGTGTTCCGGGAAAGTACGGGCCCACAGATGTTTTTTTCGCCCGTGAGGGTATGGTGATTGAGTTATAAGCGGAAGCCAGATATGCCAAACCCGTCCAGCGAAGAAATATCCGGTATTCTTGAGCGGGTCACTTATCAGAACGAAGAGAATGGTTTCACTGTTGCCCGTTTGAAGGAACCCGGAAAAGGCAGAGATCTCACCACCATTGTCGGTCCTATTTTAGGGGTTCCTGTAGGTTCTACCCTCCGGCTTTCCGGCTACTTTGAAAATGATTCCCGCCACGGTATACAGTTCAAAATCACATCCTATACCATACTTAAGCCCAACACCTTAAACGGCATGGAGCGTTATCTTGGCTCCGGCCTTATCAAAGGCGTCGGCCCGGCCTATGCAAAGCGGATCGTTAAACATTTCGGGCTTGCAACTCTTGATATCCTTGAAAAAGATCCCGACAGGCTTTTGGAAGTCCGGGGGCTTGGCAAAAAACTCATCACCAGTATCAAGGATGCCTGGGTCGACCAGAAGCAGATCCACGGGGTTATGGTTTTTCTTCAGGGCCACGGCATTTCAGCCACCTTTGCCATCAAGATTTATAAAACCTATGGTGCACAGTCTCTTAAGGTTGTTCAGGAAAACCCCTATCGCCTGGCAGAGGATATCTGGGGGATCGGCTTCAAGATCGCCGATCGCATAGCCTTATCTCTGGGTGTGCCGGTCCAGGACCCCAGAAGGGCTCGCGCCGGCCTGCTTTTTGCGCTTAACGAAGCTTCAGACCAGGGGCATTGTCATATGCCAATGGATGATCTCCTGGCCCTTGGCAGAGAACTCCTTGAGCTGTCGCCTGAAGTTCTTGAAAACCAGATTCCAGCCCTCATTGAGGACGAAAGAATTGTGGTTGAGGAGAACAATGTGTATCTGGCGCCGCTTTTTTATGCTGAGCGCGGCGTGTGCAGGCGCATCCTCGACCTGTCCAGAGGCACCCTGGTACCAGCTGATTTTGATGTGGACCGGGCCCTTGCCAAGGCCCTGAAGAAATTGCATATCACCCTTGCACCGGAGCAGGATCAGGCGTTGCGCATGGCCCTCAAATCTTCTTTTTCGGTGATTACCGGAGGTCCGGGAACAGGTAAGAGTACTATCTTGAAGGCGTTGATCCTTATCCTGGAATCTCAGGGGGTTCATGTCAAGCTGGCCGCCCCCACGGGTCGGGCCGCCAAACGACTGGGTGAGGCCTGCGGCCGGGAAGCAAAAACTATCCACCGCCTGCTGGAGTTTGATCCGTCAATTTACGGATTCAGATGTAATGAAGAAAATCCCCTGAACGCCGACCTGGTGATCATTGATGAAGTGTCGATGATGGATATTCTGCTGGCCAATTCTCTCATCAAGGCTGTTGCCCCAGGATCTTCACTGTTAGTTGTTGGTGACGCCAACCAGTTGCCCTCGGTGGGACCAGGGAATGTGCTGCGGGATATCATCGACTCAGGAATGGTTCCGGTGACGGTTTTGAAGCGTATTTTCCGCCAGGATGAAGGGAGTTTGATAAGCTTGAATGCGGCACGCATCAACCAGGGCGAATCCATTGATTTATTGAAGGACTATCAGGGCGAAAAGGATTTTTATTTTATTGCCAGGCAGACGCCTGAAGCAATAGAGCAGGAAATCATCAGCCTCTGCACCACAAGGCTTGCCAGAAAATACGGCTTTGATCCCTTTATGGATATCCAGATAGTAACCCCCATGCGGAAAGGCATAATCGGCGCCGAGAATCTTAACCTGCGGCTTCAGGAGACTCTGAACAAAGACGGGGAGCGGCCTGAAAAGACAACCGGCGATTTCTCTACCGGACTCGGGCGCTTTCGAGTCGGTGACCGGGTGATGCAGATCAGGAACAATTACGATAAGGATGTTTTTAATGGTGACCTCGGTTTCGTAAGGTATATTGATGATAATGACCAGGTGTTGTCGGTGGATTTCGATGGGAAAAAGACCAGCTACGAGATTTCCGAGTTGAACGAGTTGGATCTGGCCTATGCGATCACCGTCCATAAATCCCAGGGGTCGGAATTCCCCTGCATTATTTTTCCGGTGCACACCACCCATTATCCCATGCTGCAGCGTAATTTACTGTATACCGGAATCACCAGAGGCAGGAAGCTGGTAATTGTCATCGGTACTTTGAAGGCCCTGGGAATTGCAATACACAATAATAAAGAACTGAAGCGCAACACCCGGTTATCTGTGTTGTTGCGGAAAATGGCTCGTGAATTATCCGGACCAGGAATTTCAGGGTAAAGCTGATTATGGTTATTCAGGAAATAAAAAATCCCTCGCCGCTTCCAGCCAGCAGTCCCGAGGAACTTCGCAAGGATATGGATCCCGCCGAAAGGGCAGCGCATGTCAAGCGGATCGACAGATTTTCAGGTGCCTGGAACAGGAGAAAAAGCAGGGAGGACAAGCCCGGGAAAAGGATAGCACTGTCTGAGGCCGAACAAAATGACGTGCGTAACATGATTGATCGGGTAAATCAGAATCTGGAATCACATGGCATAATGATTCATCTAGTTCTGATCAAGGACAACGACGGTTTTTTTCTCGATGTTTACGATTGTACAAACGAACATGTCTGTACGATTGTCCGGGACATGGTAATTGACCTTGACGAGCTTCCTCATTTATTGGCAAATCTGCATCATGAAACCGGCTTGATCGTTGATACACTCTCCTGATGGTAATGGTTGATCCCCTGTTCCTGATTCTCAAAGATTTCTTCAAGTTGTACTTCCTGGTTTACATGTTGGGTCTCCTTTTTTAAGCCCCTTGTTTTTTCTTGTTGAAAAATGATTTTAAACATGCTAGGAATTCTCTTACTTTACTGAATGGGCATTCATATTTTCAAGGCCGCTGATTTTAACTTCCTGGGAAAATTTAATTATATTATGGAATTGCAGGTTTTTTTGAAAGAAAATAAGGAAAGTATTCTCGGTCAATGGATTGACAGCGTCATGAATACGTATCCTGAAGGTGCACACCGTTTTCTTCAAAAACAAAAAGATCAGATTGCAAATCCATTGGGCCACAGTATCAAGCAGGGTCTTACTGATCTTTATAAAATATTCTGTGGTGATGATGAAACAGTTAATGCCACTTCGATCATTGAGCAACTTGTCAGAATCAGAGCGGTACAGGATTTCACCCCATCCCAGGCCGTTTATTTTGTTTACGATCTGAAAAAAATCGTCCTTAATTGTTGCCGTAAAGAAAAATTTCCCGAACCGAGTATGGATGAATGGATGGAATTAGATTCCAGGGTGGACAAAATCGGCTCCATGATTCTTGATCTTTATATGGAAAGTCGTGAAAGGATTTTCAAGGTGCGGTTAAACGAATTCGCCAGGGGAAATCACATCTTGACCGACGGTATGCCCTGTCCCTCCTCGGTGGTGCGAAGAGAAAAAGCTCAGGGAAAGAATATTCAGGGTTGATGTCCGTCATGTTGGAAAGCGAGACCAACATGACAACGAAAAGATTCAACTGACGCGTTTCCCTCTTATTAATCTTTAATCCGCCTGAGGCGGGTAGAAGCGTATAATTTTTTTGGCGTTTTAAGAGATCATCAACATTCACAGTACAACTTGATGCGAGGTAACAGTAAATGAAAATCCTGTATCCCTTAATTGCGGTCTTGGCAATTATCCTATTGGCACTTATCGGAGCGCAAGTGTCCGGAGGGCAATGGTTGTTTGGGGTGGTTTTACCTTATGTGACCTTCGCAATTTTCCTCGGCGGCTTTATCTACCGGGTGACAAATTGGGGGAAATCACCGGTGCCATTCCGCATTCCAACTACCTGTGGTCAGGCTGCTTCGTTGCCATGGATTAAACAGGATAAGATTGATGATCCGTCTACCCTGAGTGGCGTGCTTATCCGAATGGCTCTGGAGGTATTTCTTTTCAGATCGTTGTTCAGAAACACGAAGGCGGAAGTACATGACGGCCCAAAACTGGTATACGGCTCAAGTAAATATCTCTGGCTGTTCGGCCTGATGTTTCATTATTCATTTCTTGTTATTGTTATAAGGCATTTGCGCCTTTTTACCAATCCTGTCCCATCTTTTGTACAGGCCTTGGAATTCGGTGACGGTATTATGCAGCTCGGCGTTCCGGTTCTGTACCAGTCGGGTCTTATTTTACTTCTTGCCGTCACCTTTCTTTTTGTGCGCCGGGTTCTTATGCCCCAGATTCGTTACATTTCACTTGCAAACGATTATTTCCCATTACTGCTTATTTTTGGTATCGCCAGCACCGGTATCCTGATGCGTTATTTTTTGCGTGTCGATATCGATAGCATCAAGAAATTGCTTATGGGTCTGGTCACCTTTTCACCGCAGTTTACTGGTGAAATAGGATCAATCTTTTTTATCCATGTTGCACTGGTTTGTACGCTCATGGCTTATTTCCCATTCAGTAAATTGATGCATCTGGGCGGGGTGTTCATGAGTCCGACGCGGAATCTTGCCAACAATAGTCGCTCGGTCCGCCATGTAAATCCTTGGAACGATCCGAATATCAAACCGCATTCCTATGCCGGTTATGAGGATGATTTCCGTGAGTTCATGGTTGACGCGGGACTGCCGGTGGAAAAGGAATTGCCACCGCCTCCAGCTGCAGCAGATGAAACCGCTAAAGAGTAATAGGGAAATACCAGCTCCGGAGAAATTTAGAGCTGTCACAAGCAAGAAACATCAGCTTATAAGGAAGAATGAAAATGGCACAGCCGAAAGCAGATGAATTAGGTGTTATGGTTGCTAGAGATCCTTCTCTGATGACGGGAGCCATCCCGACCAGAGACTGGATGGATGTTCCGGCAATTTTCAAGCCCGGGAATTATTGTTATCCAGCAAAAGCCAGCATGGTCGCGTACCACAATAAAAGCTTACCGGGTCTTTTCGGCGAGCCCAGAGAATGGGACGTTGAAAGCGATGACTGGAAACTGCCGGAAAACTGGAAGGAAATAATCATCAACGGCATCAGGGAACGTCTTGATAAATTCCGTTCCTTTAAAATCTTCATGGATTGCTGTGTTCGTTGCGGCGCCTGTGCAGATAAATGCCATTTCTTCCTGGGTACCGGCGATCCGAAGAATATGCCGGTTCTAAGAGCCGAACTTCTGCGTTCCGTTTATAGAAACGATTTCACCAAGGCTGGAAAAATACTTGGCAAACTCGCCGGGGCGCGACCAATGACCTTTGGAGTTCTGAAGGAATGGTTCATGTATTTTTACCAGTGTACTGAATGTCGGAGATGCTCGGTCTTCTGTCCATATGGTATTGACACTGCAGAAATAACCATGATGGCCCGTGAACTTCTCCACCTGGTCGGAGTCGGCACCAACTGGATACTTGAGCCTGCGGCAAATTCCAACCGCACCGGCAATCATCTCGGGCTTCAGCCCCATACCTTCAAGGAAAATGCTGAATTTCTGCTCGATGATATCGAAGAAGTAACCGGTATCCACTTGAACAGTTTGACCTTCAATCGCAAAGGCGCTGAAGTGCTTTTTGTCATTCCTTCAGCAGATGTTTTTGCCGATCCTGGCATATTTACCTTTATGGGCTATCTGCTGATTTTTGATCATATCGGGCTTGACTATACGATAAGCACCTATTCATCAGAGGGCGGAAACTTCGGATCGTTTACCAATAATGAATTGATGAAGAAGCTTAACGGAAAGATGTACGCCGAGGCCAAACGACTGGGGGTCAAGTGGATCCTCGGCGGTGAATGCGGCCATATGTGGCGGGTTGTCCATCAATATATGGCGACAATGAATGAACCGGGGGATTTCATGGAAATTCCCGTATCGCCGATTACCGGTACTCGTTTTGATAACGCCGCGGCCCTGAAAATGGTTCATATCAGCGAATTCACTGCTGACCTTATCTATCATAATAAACTGAAGATAGATAAGAGCAGGAATGACCATAGAGTTGTTACTTTCCATGATTCATGTAATCCTTCCCGGGGAATGGGGATGCTGGATGAACCTCGCTATATTTTGAATAATGTCTGCAATAATTTTCATGATATGCCGGAAAATGCCATTCGTGAGCAGACGTTCTGCTGCGGCAGCGGCACGGGCTTGAATACCGGTGAGATTATGGAACTTAGGATGCGCGGCGGGTTGCCTAGGGCAAATGCTGTGAAATATGTTGAAGAGAAATACGGTGTCAACATGCTTTCCTGTGTCTGCGCTATTGATCGCGCTACCCTGCTTGCTTTGATGGAATACTGGAATCCAAATGTTGGCGTGTGCGGCGTTTCCGAACTGGTCGGAAATTCTCTGATAATGGATGGTGAAAAAGAGCGCGATCAGGATCTTCGATTTGCTCCGCTTGCAGGAATGGAAGGGTGATATTATGTATGACGGTGGAAAAATAATAGTCGGATTGATTATTTTTGCTGGCCTTATGACATTTCCTATCTGGTACAACCATGGCGATGCAGGTGCCATCCCGAATGTTGAAAAGCCTAAAGATGTTAAGGAATGTGTCAAAGACACCCAGTATATGCGTACTACGCATATGGTTCTGCTTAACGAATGGCGCGATAATGTTCTTCGCGAGGGTAATCGAGAAAAGTTAAAAGTCGGCAATAAAACATACGATAGAAGCCTGATGAACGGTTGTATGGTCTGCCATACCAGCAAAGAGAAGTTTTGTGATCAATGCCATCTATATGCATCTGTCAAACCCTATTGTTGGGATTGCCACTTCCTACCCAAGGAGACACTGTAATGGATATGAAGCGTAGAAATTTATTGAAGATCGCCGGGATGTCCGCGATTGCGGGTGTTGCAGCGCCATCGGCATTAAATTTATTAATGAAAGGCAATGTTCAGGCTTCCTCTTCTGCCGGCCACAGTGATTCACCTAGTGATGCACACGGCGAGATGCCTGCGGAAAAACCAACCGGCGTCCGCCTGGGACTGGCGATTGATGTCAAGAAGTTTGCTGAAAACAAAGGTTTGGCTGAAAAATGTGTAGCAGCCTGCCATCAGATTCATAACGTCCCTGATTTTGGCAACCCCAAAGATGAAATCAAGTGGCTCTGGATTGAAAAATTTGAAAACCTCTTTCCGGATCACAGCCATTATAAAAAGAATGAAGAACTCCATCAACTGCCGTTTCTTGCAGTCTGCAACCATTGTGATGATCCCCCATGTGTCCGGGCCTGCCCGACCAAGGCGACATTCAAGGCTGCCAACGGTGCTGTAATCATGGATTTCCATCGATGCATCGGTTGCCGATTCTGCATGGCTGCCTGCCCATACGGGGCGAGAAGTTTTAACTGGCGGAGTCCCCGCGAGAAAGATGCAAATGGCAAATTGAAATTTATAAAAGATCTTAATGAAAAATTTCCAACTCGTATGCGCGGTGTTGTTGAAAAATGTAATTTCTGCGCCGAAAGACTTGCGGAGAATCTCCCGCCCAAATGTGTGGAGATTGCCGCCAGTGCACAAGCCATGTACTTCGGTGATATGAATGATCCTCATTCGGAAATATCTAAGGTCCTAAAGACAAAATTTACAATTCAACGTAAACCAGCTCTGGGAACCCTACCTTCAGTTTTTTACATCATATAAGGTGAAAAGTCATGATTGAAAAGGCACTCAAGGGAAATCAAGGATACTGGACATGGATGATCTTTCTCCTCTCTATCATAGGAGTCGGCGCATTATGTTATGTCCAACAGTTTAACTATGGTCTTGGATATACAGGGATGAGCAGGGATGTGTCCTGGGGAATCTATATTTCTCAGTTTACCTTTCTTGTCGGCGTTGCCGCCGGGGGTGTCATGCTGGTGCTCCCCTATTATGTCCATAATTATAAGGCGTTCGGCAGGATTACCATTCTCGGTGAATTTATGGCAATTGCTGCCATTGCCATGTGTCTGATGTTTATTATGGCCGACTTAGGTCAACCGACTCGCGCTTTGAATGTTCTCTTGCACCCGACACCGAACTCCATGCTTTTCTGGGATATGATAGTGCTTAACGGCTATTTGTTCCTGAATGTCCTGGTGGGATGGGTAGTTTTGAATTCCGAGGCTAAAGAAGTGCCGCCGCCTAAATGGCTCAAGCCTTTTATCTATCTTTCAATTCCCTGGGCGATCAGTATCCATACAGTAACAGCAATGCTCTATTGTGGTCTTGGTGGCCGTCATTTTTGGCTTTCAGCGATTATCGCACCTCGATTTCTCGCCTCAGCTTTTGCTGCAGGACCATCTTTACTTCTGTTGATTGCTCTGATTTTGAAGAGGGTTAGCAAATTCGATGTTGGAGAGACCGCCACACAGAAATTGATTACCATTATCAGTTATGCTGCTCTACTGAATTTCTTTTTTGTCGGCCTGGAATTTTTTGTCGGATATTACAGCAATATCCCAGGACATAAACATACCCTGCAATATCTTTTCTTTGGCCTTGAGCATGACGGTCATATGTATAATAACCTTGTCAAATTCATGTGGATTTCGGTAATCATGGGTTTTGCCTCCCTTGCGCTGTTCTTTACACCTCAGACAAGAAAAAATGAAAAAACCATTATGATCGCCTGTCTTCTCATGTTTTTCTCTCTGTGGATCGACAAAGGTTTGGGTTTTGTGCTCGGCGGTTTTGTCCCCAGTCCGTTGGATTATGTTACCGAGTATTACCCATCCTTTGGTGAAATCGCAATCACAATGGGTGTGTGGGCATCAGGGTTCCTTATTCTCACCATACTTTATAAGGTTGCGATAAGCGTCAAGCTTGCGAAGGAATCATAAACACCAGGTTTTAAAAAAGTTTGTTATAAAAAAGCAAGTTCTCGTTGTAGCGGGAACTTGCTTTTTTTTGTTTAAATTTCAACGAAGTGCGGCTATTTTAAAATTTCCATCGGCTTCTTGCGGATAAGTAATCTTTAATCCGTCATTTTTGGATATGACATTGATTGCATTGCCTGTTGCTCGGCGTCTTGGTATATATTTTTTCGGACGAATCGTATTCGTCTCCCATCTTGGGTTACTTGCCTTGAACGTGGTTGATTAATAGACTCGTAACAAAATATCAGTAACAGCTGGACTCCTGAAAAGTCCATCGTATCGTTTTAGGATGGCTTAGTAGATTGCGTAGACTTCGAAAAGTTGATATGCATGAAAGCGCAGACTCCGAGGAGTCGAGTCGTCGCGAAAGCAGATGCATACACATATCATGTATGGTCTGTTGAGCATTTCGTGAACATGACGCGATGCATTAGCTACTTTTTGCGACGCCATCAATAACTGCTGAACTTCATTTATCAAAGGCTATAGAATGGCATTTACAAGTATTCTTGATCGGATCGGAAATACTCCGATAGTTCCCATAAACAGGCTTAATCCATATCCAAAAGTTAAGATTTTTGCCAAGCTTGAATCGTTTAATCCCGGGGGATCGGTCAAAGACAGGATTGCCCTGTTCATGATTAATGATGCTGAACAGAAGGGTTTACTTACCCCTGATAAAATCGTCTTAGAAGCAACCAGCGGTAATACCGGCATCGGCCTCGCCATGGTCTGTGCAGTCAAAGGATATCGCTGTCAGCTCGTTATGCCGGAATCAGCAAGTATTGAACGCCGGAAGATAATGGTTGCCTTCGGCGCGGATATCCTGCTAACCCCCGCAAAGAAAAGTACTGACGGTGCCATAGAACAGGCCTATGCCATGGCCCGCGAACATCCGGACCGATATTTTCTTACTGATCAGTTCAATAATGAAGCAAACTGGAAATCCCATTACACCAATACCGGTCCTGAAATCTGGGAACAGACCAACGGCGAGGTAACCGATATTGTTACGACCCTTGGCACCACCGGCACTGCAATGGGGCTTTGTAAGTATTTTCAGGAACATCACCCGGAAGTAAGAATTACCGCCATGGAGCCTTTTTATGCCCATAAGATCCAGGGGCTCAAGAACATGAAGGAATCCTATACGCCAGGTATTTTTGATAAAAAATTACCGTATCAGATCATTAATATTCCGGATGAAGAGGCCTTTGATAAGGCAAGACTCCTAGCCAGAAAGGAAGGGATCTTTGTTGGAATGAGTTCCGGGGCGGCGTTCTGTGCCGCTTTGACCCGGGCCGAGCAGATCAAGGAAGGCTTGCTCGTGGTGATTTTTCCAGACGGTGGTGAAAAGTATCTCAGCACCTCACTGTTTTCCAAGGAAGAGAGCCCGAAGGAAAAAAAATCCCTGTTACGATTTTACAACACGTTATCAAAGAAAAAGGAAGTTTTTAAACCGATTTTTGAGGGTAAAGTTACCTTCTATGCCTGCGGTCCCACTGCTCATGAAAATGCAAATCTCGGGCATTGCCGTCGATTCATCCTCTCTGATCTGATCAACCGGGTTCTTACGAATAAAGGCTATGATGTTCAGTACTGCATGAATTTTACCGACCTCGATGACAACACCATTCATGGTGCGGATAATAGCGGGGAATCACTTAAAGATTTCACCGGCTCATTTATTCAGCAATTCAAGAATGATATTGACTTGTTGGGTGTTAAAAAGGCCACCCATTATCCCCAGGCTTCGAAACATGTCGACGGCATGATTGACATTTCCAAACAACTCATAGGTAAAGGCTTTGCATATGAAAAGCATGGCTCCATCTATTTTGATATTTCTAAATTCAATAATTACGGTAAACTTTCCGGAGTAGATTTGAGCAAGATTCAATTCGGCAAGACCGTTGATCTTGATAATTATGAGAAGGACAGCCCGGTTGATTTTACTCTTTTGAAACGTTCAACACTCACCGAGCTCAAAAAAGGCATATTCTACGAGACTGAATGGGGCAATGTCAGACCGGGTTGGCATATTGAATGCGCGGCAATGGTGCATCATTATCTTGGAGAAACAATTGATATCCATACCAGCTGCCGTGATCTTATCTTTCCGCACCATGAAAACGAGATAGCAATTTCCGAAGCGCTCACCGGCAAGAAGCTTGCCAACTACTGGATGCACAGCGAGCTGGTCCTGGTTGACGGCAAAAAGATGTCCAAGACTCAGGACAATTTTGTTACCCTGGCCGATGTTATTAATAAGGGTTATTCTGCGCGTGAGGTCCGACTGCTATTGCTTCAAACTCATTACAGAAAGCCGATTCTTTTTTCCTATAAACGGCTTGATAATGCGCGAAAAATTCTCAAACGCCTTGATGAATTCACCCAAAAGCTTCTTTGTCTGCCCCAGGGATTGCCTCATCCCCATGTGGCAACGTATCTCACTGAGATGGAAGAGAAGTTTTTTCAAGCCCTTGATGATGATCTTAATATATCAAAGGCGATGGCTGCGGTTTTTGATTGTATTAAAAAGGCTAATTCAATTTTGAGTGAAGGGCAGCTGGACCGTGATCAAAAGGGGTATTTCCTCGAATCTCTCAAAAAAATAAACAGCATCGTCAATATATTAAGGCTCGATTTCTGTCCACTTACTCCTGAGATCGATAAACTCATCAAGGAAAGGGAAGAGGCGAGAAAGGAAAAAGATTGGGAAAAGGCCGACGGTGTTCGCGAGGAACTCAACAAACAGGGCATCAATGTAATTGACACGGAAAAGGGTACGATGTGGAAAGAGGTTAAAAGGAAGTAATAAATTATGGGCAGCATTCAAGCTTCGGGTTCTCCACTACTCGCCGTTTACCTGCACGACCAGAGCAACCAGTGGACCGATGTATAGATGAAGGCTCTCTTCGAACAAGTCCTGGGCGTTGCTGAACAGTTCTATTTGAAAGCTTATTTAAGATTTTGCATGCACTTGAATAGTAATAAGAAGAATTGATTGGGGTTGCAAAATCATCTGTTAAATGATAAAGAACCGTTTCTATTTCAGGCCTTCTGTGCGAAACATCGAAGTCTCTACCCTCTCGTGCAGAGAGGGTGACAACTCGGTTTTTATGATTTAATCGTTTAGCCTGTTGAAATTATTGGAACAGTAAAGGTTTTTTTTCCCGGTCAGGCATATTGAAGAATCCGGCACTGGCGGATTACGGTTGTTTACAACTGCTTATTAATGTGTATTCTAAATATATGCGCCTGTAGCTCAGCTGGATAGAGCAACGGACTTCTAATCCGTAGGTCAGGGGTTCAAATCCCTTCAGGCGTACCAATAATATCAAGCACTTAGCTCATATTGAGTTAGGTGCTTTTTTTTATCCGCAAAACCATCTTCTCTCCGTCAGTTCTTTGGGATCCTGTTTCCTCCACAACTTCTTTAGACTTGACAATTAATCAAACTGGTTCTAATAATAGTTCCCGTGTGTGGACAAAATTAGACATGAGTAGACAAACATGAACAGACTATTCATCAGCGTTAAGGAGTTTGCCCTAAAAATAGGCGTTTCGGATAAAACTGTCTATCGCATGCTCAATGACAACCAGATCCCTTTTGCGGTAAAGATCGGCGGCCAATGGCGGTTCCGGGCCGACAACGTGGAAAAGTGGACTTCTCCACGTTCCGTAGACGGCGGAACCATTGACAGCATCGACTACACTATCACCATTGCCAAAGCCTTGCAAAACGGTTCGGTAATGTACCGGATTCAGGGTTGCAACCGGGACGAAGCTCTGGACGAGCTGCTGCTCACCATTCCCCGGACAGGTGAGTTCAATCCCAAAAACTTCAAATATTCCATTCTCGCACGGGAAGCCCTGGCGCCCTCATCCCTTGCCGGGATCGCTTGCATGGCGCCGAGCTCAGATCATCCCGTGTTTCTCGATCGATCGCTCATTATCTTTGGTTTTCTCGAAGATCCAACTGACTTCAAGGCCCTTGACGGTTTACCGGCAGAGGTCATTATTCTGGTTCTTGCTGCCAATGCCAGCGAGCAGGCTATCCTCGAAACCCGCTTACGCCGCCTCCTGCTTGAACCGGCAGTAAGCGTCGAAATACGGAAACAGCTTCCCCGCAAGGAACTGCTGCAATATCTCCAGGAACGGGAGGAAACCCTCCTGCCCCCAGGAAAATTGAAGGCAGAGCTTCGGGAAACCTCCCTGCCTTTTGATCATGACGAGGTCGCTCTGAAGTGACAGAGATTTTCCCCGGCATGATCGCCATCCCTGTTATGAAACTGTTTCTCGGAGCATTAATTGTCTTTCTGGGGGGAGCGTTGCTGCCCATTGCCTTCTGTTTAGCCGGCAAGGCCTCTCACCTGCTAGGCACAAGCTGCGCCATGCTAGGCGCAGTGGCCGGCATGATCGCTGCGATTATTGTTCTCTCCGGCGGCCCGGCAGAGCGTTTTCAATTGCTGCAGACGGATTGCGTCATCAATCCGTCCATCGCCCTCGACGGTCTCGCCGTATTTTTCCTGATGCCCGTGTTTTTGCTCGTTTTCTGTAGCGCGTTGTATGCCTTCCAGTCTCTGGACTTTGAAAAAAGCCGTTTCGTCACGGTCCGCCACTGGTTCCTGTTCAATCTGTTGGCCCTCAGCATGGCCCTGGTGGTCACCGCTGCCGACAGTTTTGTTTTTCTTGTGGCCTGGGAATTGATGTCGCTGTCCTCCTTCTTTTTGGTAGTCTTCGACCTCGACAGCGAACAGGCGCGCCGGGCCGGATGGATTTATCTGAGCGCCACCCATCTCGGAACAGCCTTTATTTTCGGCTTCTTTCTTGTTGAGTACAACCTTGCCGGAACTTTTGACTTCGCTTCCTTCACAGTGCTGGGAGTCCTGTCCACGTCTGGCGCGATAACCATTTTTTTCTGTCTGCTCATCGGCTTCGGCACCAAGGCCGGCATGTTCCCGCTCCACTGCTGGTTACCTGAAGCCCACACCGCTGCACCCAGTCATATATCAGCGCTCATGTCCGGAGTGATGATCAAATGCGCGCTGTATGGATTTCTGCGGTTTTTCACCTTTCTTCCGGTCCTGCCCCCCTGGTGCGGTCTGGTGGTTGCCGGTATTGGCATAACCGGCAGCCTTTACGGAATTGCCATGGCCATCCAGCAGACCGACTTCAAGAAGTCACTGGCTTATTCCACTATCGAGAATGTCGGCATCATCATGTTCGGCCTCGGCCTCTGGCTCTATTGCGGGGCCTCTGGCCAGAGGGTAGGTGCCTCCCTGGCCCTGGCCGGCGCTCTGCTTCATGTCTGGAACCATGCCTTGTTCAAAGGACTTCTCTTTCTGGGGGCCGGGTCCGTTTACCATGCCTCCGGAACCAGAATCATCTCCAGACTGGGAGGTCTTCTCCGCCCCATGCCCTTTACAGGCGGACTGATGCTTACCGGCGCCGCAGCGATCAGCGCGCTCCCACCGTTGAACGGGTTCATCAGCGAATTGCTCATCTACCTCGGTCTGTTCCAGGCCGGGTTATCGAGCTCCGGCGGCCAGGCATTCCTCTACATGGTTTTCGCAGTGCTTCTGGCCTTGACCGGCGGACTCGTGCTCCTCGCCATGACCCGTATCGTCGGCATGGTTTTCTGCGGCGAACCACGGAGCGACAGCGGCGCAATCGCGCACGAGGCCGGATGGCCCATGCTGGCGGCAATGCTCATTCCTGCCCTGCTGTGTCTTGCCATCGGCGTCTTCCCTCTGGCAGCCATGGGTTTCCTTGCTCAGCCGCTTATGATTCTCGCTCCCGGTAGCCCTAACCCCGCAGCAGTTATGCCTCTGCCCTTCGGCCCGGCATGGAGTCTGGGCGTTCTGTCGGCGATTGTAGCCGTGGCGGGGATCCTGGCATTGCGTTATAAGGTCCGCAGGAAACCCCGAAACATCGGCACCTGGGCCTGCGGTTTCTGGAAAACAGTCCCTAAAATGGCTTACACTGCTGGCGGTTACGCTCAGTTAGCCCAGGAGGGGATTTACTGCGCCTGCCTGAAACCAGTCTACACAATGAACATCATCGGACGCCGCCTCCTGTTCGCCGCGCCGATGATCTTCACTCTGGACAGTCCCGACCCGGTACTGCAGAGCTGGCTTACCCCCCTGTTCAGAGGTTGCGGAGATATCGCCCATTTTTTCAGACGTCTTCAAGCCGGCCGTCTGAATGTATATATTTTTTATATGTTCTTGACCACCGTGCTCCTGCTCGGCTGGTCATTTCTGTTAAATTAGGCCGATCCTATGATGGAATCTCTCGCCATACACCTGTTGCTCCTGTTCGGACTTTCGCCCTTACTTTCCGGCATTATTGCCAAGACCAAGGCTCTGATCGCCGGACGCCAGGGCCCACCTGTGACGCAGCTGTATCTCGATCTTTGGAAACTGTTCCGCAAAGACATGGTAATCAGCCGGACTACAACCTGGATCTTCCGGGCCGGGCCGGTGGTCGGATTCACCGTGCCGGTGCTGGCCGCCATGCTCGTTCCCTTTGGCGCCACAGCGGCGCCGCTTTCTTTTCCCGGAGATCCAATCCTGTTTATTTACCTGCTGGCAGTCGCCCGTTTTTTCACCATACTGGCCGCCTTGGATACCGGCTCGAGTTTTGAACACATGGGCGCGGCGCGTGAGGCCACTTTCTCGGTGCTGGTGGAACCGACCGTCTTCGTTGCCTTCATTGTCTTGATTCGAGTATCCGGGGCCTTCTCACTGAACAACATGTTCGGCGCTGTGACAACCGGGTGGTTGCTCTTTTCCCCGGCAGGTTTTTCCCTGGCGATTATCGCCTGCTGCCTGTTCATAGTGCTGCTCGTCGAGAATTGCCGGATCCCTTTCGACGATCCCAACACTCACCTGGAACTGACCATGATCCACGAGGTGATGATTCTGGACCACAGTGGGTCGGATTATGGCCTGATCCTTTACGGCGCTGCCATGAAACTGCTCTTGTCCGGAACCCTGATCCTTAATCTCCTGCTGCCGTTCCAAGGCCCTCTGATTTTGGATATGTTGATCTTTTGCGGAGGTATTGCGGCGCTCGCGGTTCTGGTCGGACTCGTGGAGTCGGCCATGGCCCGGCTGCGTCTGCTGCGGTTGCCCCAGTTACTCATCGGCACCACTCTCCTCTCTTTTTTCGCCCTGATCCTGCTGTTGAGGTAATACTATGACCAACATAACCAGCACCATTCTCATGACCGTGCTTCTGCTTAATTTTCTGATACTCGGTACCAGTCGCCTCGGCACCTGTATCCGGGTGGTGGCCCTGCAGGGGGCGCTCATTTCCCTGTTGCCGCCCCTCATCCACGGCGCAAACATCCACTCATATCTTCTGGCCGGGGGGGCCTTGATCCTCAAGGGAGGTCTCATTCCCTGGCTGCTGTTCCGGGCGATCCGCAAGGTCAGGATCCGCCGCGAGATTGAACCCCGCATCGGCTATATCAGCACCCTGATGCTCGGCGCTCTGATCACCGCCAGCGCCTTTATTTTTGCCGACCGGCTGCCGCTTCTCCCCGAGCATCTGCATTCACTCTTCATCCCGGGGGCTTTCTCTACTCTGGGGGCTGGATTTCTCATGCTCATCACCAGGCGTAAAGCCATCACCCAGGTCCTCGGCTATCTGATTTTTGAAAACGGCATATTTATTTTTGGGATCCTTCTGGCCGAAGCCATGCCGCTCATGGTGGAAACCGGTGTGCTCCTGGACATGCTGGTCGCCATTTTCGTTATGGGAATCGTCATGAATCACATCAACAGTGAATTTTCCTCCATTGACACCGAACATCTCTGCCTGCTGAAGGAATAACGCCATGACCCTTTTCGCCATCATCCTTCTGCCCCTGGCAGCCGCCCTTATCGCCGGGCTTACCCCGTCAGAACGGTTCCGGCCATGGATCATCCCGGCCGTATCGCTTATGCATATCATCCTGGTCCTTCGTCTGCTGCTGGCCTCGCCCGTCGCCCCGGTCGACCCTCATGCCATGCTTGCCCTGGACGCCCTCGGCAGTCTGATCCTCTTGGTGGTCAGCCTGCTTTTCACGGCATCGGCGTTCTATGCGGTGGGTTATTTCCGGACCCACCCAACCTGGAGCAACCGTATTTTCATCGTCTGCCTGCTGATCTTTCTGAGCGCCATGAGCCTTGCCACGGCGGCCCGGCATCTGGGGCTTCTATGGGTTGCCGTTGAGGCCACTACCGTGATCAGCGCGCCGCTCATTTACTTCAACCGTAACCGGTTATCCATTGAAGCCACCTGGAAATACCTGCTGCTCTGTTCGGTGGGTATTGCCCTGGCCATGCTCGGCCTGCTCTTCGTGGCCTATGCCGGCCTGCAGAGTGGCGGCGAGCAGGGGCTGCAGTTCAGTGGTTTGTTGAAATCTGCCGGAGCGCTCTCAAAGCCGTGGCTGCGATCCGGGTTTGTCTTCCTGCTGGTGGGTTTCGGCACTAAGATGGGTCTTGCGCCGCTTCATACCTGGAAACCCGACGCCTACGGTGAAGCCCCCGGTCTGGTGGGTGGACTCCTTGCCGGCGGGCTAACCTCAGTGGCATTTCTCGCGGTCATGCGCGTCATGCAGATCATGGTGGCAGCAGGGGAAGGGATCATGGCCAGGCAGTTCCTGCTGGCCCTTGGTATACTGTCTCTGGTGTTCGCGGCAATCTTCGTCATCCGTCAGCGCGACATCAAACGCATGCTCGCCTACTCCAGCATCGAGCATATGGGCATTCTCGCCATCGGCATCTCTGTCGGCAAACTTGCGGCCTACGGCGCCATGTTCCACGTCATGAACAACGCCCTCACCAAGGGGGCCCTGTTCATGACCGCGGGTAATATTCACCGTTATTTCGGCAGTAAAAGGATGTGCGAGACCCAGGGCGCCATCAACGTCCTGCCCTGGTCCGCATCGCTTTTCCTGGCTGGCTTTCTCGCAATCACCGGTTCCCCGCCGTTCGGTCCATTCATCAGTGAGTTCACCATCCTGCGCGGCATTTTCGCGGAGGGTAATTTCGCCCTTGGCATCGCCTTTATTTTTTTGCTGACCGTCATCTTTATCGGCATGAGCAGCACGGTCATGACCGTGGTCCTGGGACCCTCCATGGAAGGACCTCCTGCCGAAGGCCCGGCCGAAACATTCATGATCGTGATCAGTCCTTTGCTGCTGATGGCTGTGGTGCTGTTGCTTGGATTGTATCAGCCCGAAGCCCTGTGCCGCCTTTTTCAGGAGGCGGCCAATCTCCTGGAGCCTCTGCCATGAAAAAAATCCCTGAAATCTCCTGCGGCAGCAGTCTGGCGCTTGCCAATATCCCAATTATGACTTACGAGGAATTCGCTGCTGAATTGAAGAGGCGACTTGCCGGAGGGGCTCGTCTCGTTGCTTATTTTGCCGGTGGCGCCGATCAGTCGCGCAGGCTTCACCTTTACATTTTGATGACAGGTTGTGTCGGTTCTCTCGCGGTGTTCAGCACCGAGGCTGCGGAGGTCCTGCCCTCGCTGGTCCCGGAGTGCCCCCAGGTTCATCTGTTTGAACGGGAAATCGGCGAGCAGTACGGCATCGTTTTCCAGGGGCATCCCTGGTTCAAACCGGTGCGCTTCCAGGCACCGTTGCCGGGCCGTCCGGATACATGGGGCATCCCCAGGGATCGCCCGCGAATAGGCGACATGGATTATTACCAGGTGCAGGGCGACGAGATTCATGAGGTTGCTGTTGGGCCGGTCCACGCCGGCATCATCGAACCTGGCCATTTCCGCTTCCAGTGCTACGGCGAAAAAGTCCTGCATCTGGAGATCTCCCTGGGTTACCAGCACCGCGGCATCGAAGAGCTGCTGGCCGGTGGCCCCGGTCACGAAACCCCGGCCCGTATCGAGACCGTTGCCGGCGACACCACCCTCGGCCATATTACCGCCTATAGCACCGTGGTCGAAGCCTTGTGCTGTTGTGCCGCACCGACACGGGCGACTGCTATTAGGACCGCGGCACTGGAATTGGAAAGACTTGCCAATCATGTGGGCGACATCGGGGCGCTGGCCGGTGACATCGGTTTTCTGCCCACAGCCTCCTACTGCGGGAGGTTGCGGGGCGATTACCTGAACATGACTGCGGCAATCTGCGGCAGCAGACTGGGGCGGGGACTGGTACGCCCTGGAGGCGTCCTGTTCGATCTTGAACCGCAACGTGCCAGAGAACTGCTGAAAAAAATGACGGAAGTCGCAGCCCAAACACGGGGGGCGCTGGATCTCTTCTTCGAGACCCCGTCCGTTCTGGCCCGCCTGGAAGGAACCGGCACAATTACAACCCGGGACGCCATTGATCTCGGATTGACCGGTATGGCCGCCAGGGCATGCGGCATCGATTGCGACTGCCGTCGTCACATGGTCGCGCCGGGCGGTCAGGCTGTCCAGGAGATTGTCGAAACCAGCGGTGATGTATATGCCCGGGCAAGGGTCCGGCAGCGGGAGATCGAATATTCACTGGAATATCTCAAGACAAATCTCGACGCCCTGCCGGTTGGGCCGCTGACCACTCCCCTTGAGGGATTGCAGCCTGGCGCAATGGCCTTTGGCATGACCGAAGGTTGGCGCGGCGCCATAACCCACGTGGCCATCACGGACGACACCGGCCACTTCAGCCGCTATAAGATCGTCGACCCTT
The DNA here is from genome assembly GCA_018823135.1 of Pseudomonadota bacterium. NCBI lineage: Bacteria > Pseudomonadati > Pseudomonadota > Pseudomonadota bacterium. Next base: position 8,879 of record JAHJJF010000126.1, on the reverse strand, counting down.
CCTTCTTCAACTGGAGCGGTCTGGCAATGGCCTTGCGAAACGAACAGATATCCGACTTTCCGCTCTGCAACAAGAGCTTCAATCTTTCCTACTGTGGATTTGATTTATAGGGAGAAACTGTGCTGCGAATCATCCGTGAACGTATAAGACAGGGTTACCGAACCAGCTCTTTTCCACAAAGCGAACCGGAGCTGCCCAGTCGATTCCGCGGCCGGCCGGTGGTAATGCCGGAAAAATGCCCCCCTGGTTGCACTGAATGCGATGGCCGCTGCCCGTTCGGGGCCTTATTCCGTCCGAACGGCAGACCGGTGGTTGATCTGGGCCGCTGCCTGTTCTGCGCGGATTGTCCAGTCTGTCCCCACGGGGCTCTTACTTTTGGCAGCGATTACCGGCTGGCGGTCCGTCGGAGGCAGGATCTACTCATGGACCGTACGGAGATCAAACTGGCCACCGCTCTCCAAGGGCGCATGCTTTCCATGTTCAAACGCTCCCTCAAACTCCGCCAGGTCTCAGCCGGCGGCTGCAACGGCTGCGAGGCCGACATTAACGTACTCGGCACCCTGGTTTTCGATCTCAGCAGATTCGGCATCCAGTTCGTCGCATCACCCCGACACGCCGACGGGATTCTGGTCACCGGACCGGTTTCGCGGAACATGCATGACGCCCTCCTGGCCACCTATGAGGCGGTGCCCGAACCAAAAATCGTTATTGCCGCTGGGGCCTGTGCAATCGCAGGAGGGCCTTTCCAGAGCAGCCCGGAGGTACTTGACGGACTGAATAAATTCCTGCCGGTGGACCTTTATATTCCCGGCTGCCCGCCTCATCCCTACACCACCCTTGACGGCCTGCTGCGCCTCCTGGACCGACGGCGGTGATGATCATGGGATCCCTGAGCAAACATAGCAGTATCCTTGGAACAACACTGTGCCACAATCCGGAACGGTTGATCACCAGCCCCGACGGGACAGGATAAAGGCGACTCTATGACGCTCTTCATTCTCGCAACCATTCTTCTCGTTCTCTCGGGGTTCAGCGCTCCATTCTGCCCCAATGGATCACGGTTTATAGATCGTATGTCCCTGGCCGTCGGACTTGCTGGCAGCATCGCCGGCATCAGTGCCGTTGTCATTTGTCTGCTCCGTCCCGAAACGGCTACAATGATGGTGCCCTGGCCGGGTTGCGGCGTTGTAATTAATTTCACAATCGATGGTCTGGCCGCTGTCTTCATGCTGCCGGCTTATTTCATCGGTGGGGCCGGGCTGATCTACGGCAGCGGCTACTGGCCAATCGCCGGCGGTCGTCGCTACGGCCGCTGGATTCGTTTTTTCTACCCACTTATGGTAGCCGCCATCGGCGGAGTTCTCACCGCCGGCAACGGTCTTGTTTTTCTGATCTGCTGGGAAATTATGGCACTCACCGGATACTTTCTGGTGGTCACGGAACGGGAAGACGGGGATGCACACCAGGCAGGTTTCATATTTCTGGCAGCCACTCATGCCGGAACCCTGGTGCTGTTCGCTCTGTTCGCTCTGCTGGGCGAAAATGCCTGCCTGTACAGTCTGCCCGCGGTCAGCTCCCTTGTCGGTGTATCAACTGGTTTCGCCAATACTGTTTTCCTGCTGGCAATGTTCGGTTTCGGTTTCAAGGCAGGGATCATGCCGTTGCACATCTGGCTGCCTGGGGCACATGCAGCCGCGCCCAGCCACGTTTCAGCCCTTATGTCCGGTGTCATGATCAAGACCGGGATCTACGGGATTCTGCGGATCACCGGGATGTTTCAGGCCCAGCCTCAATGGTGGGGTTGGCTCGTTCTTATCCTTGGACTGATTTCAGGCATTCTCGGAGTGGCATTTGCCATAGCCCAGCACGACATAAAGAAACTCCTTGCCTATCACAGCATTGAGAATATCGGCATCATCCTTATAGGTATCGGTGCAGCCATGGTTGGAAAACACCACGGGTTCGTTGCGCTTGCCGTCCTCGGTATGGCCGGTGCGCTCCTCCATGTGATCAACCATGGCCTGTTCAAGGCACTGCTTTTCATGAGCGCCGGATCAGTCATTAACGCCACTGGAACACGTCAGATGGCGGCCTACGGCGGGCTGTTCAAAGTCATGCCCTTCACCGGCTTTTTCTTTCTTGGCGGGGCTGTCGCCATTTGCGGCCTGCCCCCACTGAACGGCTTCGTGAGTGAGTGGCTCATCTACTTCGGCCTGCTGCAGGCTGCTACCCAGCCGGGTGGGGAGCCACTGCTCGCCGTCCTGGTCGCGGTTCCCGGACTGGCAATGGTCGGCGGGCTGGCACTGCTCTGTTTCGCCAAGGTTTTCGGCCTCACTTTTCTTGGCAATATTCGCCCGGAGTGGAAAAATATTCATGAAGCCCCGGCAACAATGCTTACCGCCATGGGATTGCTGCTTGCAGCCTGTCTCTGGATCGGAATCGCTCCTTTCAGTGTGCTGCCGTTTCTGGCAGGCGGCGTGGCCTGGTTCATCGGAAGCACAACGCAGGACTTTCATTCTGCTGTCCTGGTTCCGGTCCGCGCCATCAGTCTGACGGCGTTACTTGTTCTGGTTCCGGCGTTATTGTTCCTCCTGGCCCGACGAAAAGGCGGACGGAGCTCCCCGCAGGTTCCGACCTGGGGTTGCGGCTATTCCAACGCCCTGCCACGGGCCCGCTACTCTACCTCATCATTTGCCGAATTGATCATGAATCTGCTGCGCGGAATTCTCTTGACAGTGTTTAAAGAACACAGGCCAGAGAGGCTTTTTTCCGGGACAAGCTTTTTTCGCTCTCACACCCCAGATGTGGTGCTGGACCTCCTGTTGATCCCGGTCATCACCGTCGCTGCCGGAATTTCGGTACAAATCAGACGGGCCCTGCATCACGGTGTCATCGGCATCTATCTGCTCTATTCCGCTATCACCCTGGTGGTGCTGCTGAGCGCGGCATTGCTGTTCCAATAGCATGGTCGATGACGTACGGGCACGGTAATTTTTTCAAAATAATTACCATGAGTTCTAGTAACGCAAAGTTGTTTTTTTATCAGTATGGAAATCGAACAGTCAATCTGGAGGACGGCCAAAAAATTTGAGTGCGACAGGTTGAAAATCAGCAATTGAACAAGAACGCAAAACCGCAGCGGAGTTGCAGACCAGCAATGCCTGAAAAATCAGAGATTTACCTGAATAAGACAAACAAGCCGGGGCAGGGCGGAGCTCCGATAAAATTACTCCGGTCCCTGAATGGTATGCAGTTGTTGATTTATTAGTCTCAAGTCAAGGGTATAAACACCGTCCTCAGACGGTCAGCTTTGAGCTTTGTGGATCACGCTCTCGACTTCAGTCGATAGTCGTTGACTTAAGTAATTTATGCAGAGCCGAGCTGAGTTGGCCGGTTGCATAGGGCTTTGGAATAACGCCGCTGAAACCGTGATTTCTGTAGTCAGCCATTATAGGGTCATTGGAATAGCCGCTTGAGACAAGGGCTTTCACCTTCGGATCAATCTGTAACAGTTTGTTCATGGCTTCCTTGCCCCCCATGCCGCCGGGGATGGTCAAATCCATGATAATGGCATCATATGGCTGACCGCTTTTCCGTGCATCTTCATACATTTTAATGGTTTCACCGCCGTCACGGGCGCATTCCGCATTGTATCCAAGATGTTTGAGCATCGATGTCACGACCAGCAGAATTTCCTCATCGTCATCCATCAACAGTATTTTCCCTGCGCCGGGAATCAATTGACTAATTGATGATTCTTCGTCGGGGAGAAGAGCCTTTTTCAGAGCCGGGAGATAAAAAATAAAAGATGAGCCAACGCCGGGTTCGGATGTGACTATCAGATGCCCGGCATGTTTTTTGATAATGGAATGGCAGATGGTCAGCCCGAGGCCGTTGCCGGTGATTTTGGTGGTAAAAAACGGGTCAAATATCCTGGCGATATGTTCTGCACTGATCCCTTTACCCTGATCGATAATAGACGTTTTCACGTAATCTCCCTCCGGAAGCGGCCAGACCTCGTTCTCGGCAAGGGTTACGTTTTCTGCAACGACCTTGATTATTCCTCCGTCAGGCATCGCCTGAGCGGCATTTAAAGCAATATTCTGGACAACCTGACTGATCTGCCCCCTGTCAAGTTTGGCCGGATAGAGATTTTCCGGGATTTCAAAGGTGCACTTGGCATTCAGACCACTCAAAATAAATGTGGTGGCTTCTTCCAGGAGCCTGGCAATGTTCACCGTCTGTTTGATCGGTTCTCCACCCTTGGAAAAGGTGAGCAATTGCAGGGTAAGATTCATGGCAATTCTCACAGCTTTTTTGGCGCTCATGAGTTTGTCGGCAACAGTTTCCGGCGAATTGATCTTCAGCAGGGCGAGGTCGATGTTTCCAAGAATTCCGGTGAGCATATTATTGAAATCATGGGCCACTCCTCCGGCAAGCACACCAATGGATTCAAGCCTTTGTATTTTTGAAAGTTCTTCTTCAATGTTCTTCCGTTCTGTGATATTCCTGATAAAACAGAAGAAATACCCCTTCTCTCCCATCTCTGTAAAGGTCGCGCTTATCTCGAAAGAGAGGTTTTTCCCGGTCTTTTTCTTCTGCTCAACCTGAAACACCAGTGATTCTTTTTCTTTAATCCGGTTGAGAGTATTCGCCGACACAAATTTTTCTTCAAAACCTTCGATATCTGAAACCCTCAGGCGCAACAGTTTTTCTTTTGAGTAACCCATCATTTTACAGAAGGCCGGATTGGCATCCAGGATTTTCCCGACTTCATCAAAAAGCAGAAACCCGTCGATGGAGGTTTGCAGGATTGTCTGGTTCCGGGCCATGTGGGAAAGGATTTCTTCGTGGTTTTTTTTCAGAGCCAGGCTCATATCGTTAAAGGATTCGATGAGTTCTTGAAACTCATCACTGCCCTTGAAGGGAGATGTGTAGCCAAGCTCCCCTTTGCGGATTTTCCTTGTGGCCCTGATCAGTTCCGCCAGGGGATGGGTGATGATTTTTATCAGGTACACGGCAATGGCGAGTGCCACCAGAAAAGAAAAAATCAGCGTGACAACCAGAATACCCTTGGTTTTTTCCACCTTGGCTGATGCGGCAAGGGTTTTCTTTCGGAGGCTCTCATTGGCGTTTAATGCCATTTCCTGAGATTTGGCGATAATGGTATCACCGATATCGGCAGCAACCGTCTGCAGCCTTTCAATTCTGTCGCTGTCAGCAGTTGAGGTGATGAAATAACTGAGCGCCTCCTCATACTGCCTGGTCAATTCACCCAGCTCTTCGATGTTGTCCGAAACGGGTGGGTCGTGATGGCAGCCTGCGCAGCGCTCAACCCCGGCGCGCAGACCGAGAACATTGTGGGCAATGATGTCAAGCTCCTTGCCAAACATCGTGCCGGTAGTATACAGATTTGCCTGCACCTCCTGAACATTAATGACCAGTTCCTGCCGGATGATCTCAACCTTGTGCAGAGTGATCAGGGTATTGAGGTTCGCGGTGGTCTGAAAAATCAGTCGCAGGGTAATGCCCACTCCTAAAAGAAAAAGCAGGAACAGCAGCAGGAATAATGTGAGAATTTTTTTCTTCATGGCCGGCGGTTATTTTTTCTCCATTCTGGTATCCAGGCTTTTCTGCATTTTCATGATCTCTTCAAAATCTGAAAAGGCTGCCAGTTCAAAGCGGAGGGCTGTAAATTTATTGAGAATTTTTTTACCCTTTTCTGTTTGGTTCATTTGGAGGAGGGTTGACAAAAGACTGCTTTTCAGTTCTCCGGGAATATCCTTCCTGAGGCAGAGAGTTGTGTCTGGAAACGCCGGGGATTCAGCAAGAATACTCAGTTCGCTCTTTATGGACGAATCTTTTTCTGTGAGTCTGTTAAATGTTGCATCCTTGGCTGAGCCGATATCTGCCCGGCCGTCAAGAACAGCAAAAATCGCTGATGCGTCACTGCCTGAAAAAAAATAGCGGCTGAAATCTGTTTTCAGGTCGAGCAACCCTTGCTGCCTGAAATAGGACCGGGGGAAAAGATAGCCTTCGGTGGTGGAAGGGTCAACAAAGACAATGCTTTTCCCCTTCATGTCGCCGCTGGTCTTGATGCCGCTGTCCCGTCTCGTGAAAATCAGCCCGCGGGTGGTTGCGTCACCCTGAAGATTCACAGCGCGGGCAACAGGTTCCAGGTCAAACTCTTTAATCGCCAGGCTGGCGGTAAAGGAGTTCAAAAAAGCCCCGTCCAGTCGCCTTGACTGAAACCGTTTCAAGACTTCACCATAGCGGCTCATAATCGTCAATCTGACCTTGATTCCAAGTTCAGCGGAAAGGAAATCCGTCAATTCCCTGTATCTGGCCACCTGATCAAAAATATTATGTTCCGGTTCCAGGCCGATCACCAGTTCTTCGGTCTTTGCCTGGAGATTTGTTGTCTGAAAGAGTTGACAGACGATTAAGAAAAGACAGCCGAAGAATACTTTTACCCTGAAAGAACGCCTGAGCATGATGTTTTTCATCATTTGATTACCCTGGTGGCTTCTGCAATGAGGTTTATAGGAATAGTAAGTCCCATTTTTTTTGCCTCCCTGAGGTTGAATACCAGTTCGGAATTTCTGAACACCTCGGGCTTGATTTCACTGGGCTGTTCTCCGCGGATTATTCGTGCCGCCATTTCAGCAGCTTTTTTGCCCTGAATTGAGGGATTATGTGAGAGAGTAAGTATGATCCCTTCTTCTTTATGATCAGGCAGAACGCTTATTAATGGATGTTCAAGTTCCATGGTTTTCGCAAGCAGGTCGTCAAGGTATGAAAAAACTACGGCGCTGCCGGTGAGGAAAAAGGCATCGCCCCGGTCCTGCAGGGAAATCGTCTGAATGTCCATGCGGCTTCTGATGTTGATTTTTTGCAAGCGGATATCCTGCTCAGCGGCCAGAACGGCCAATTCCTCGGTCTGCCGGACGGAATCTTTTTCAAGGCTGCTGTAAATCACATCCAGAGTGGTGATCGGTTTGAAATTCTTGAGATACCTGAGAAGGCTGGAAATCGGCACCTTGTAGCCGCACCCGGTAACCTTAGGGCCGGAAAAATTCTCCCCGTCCGGATTATACACTCCTGCATAGACAACAGGGATGTTGCTTTTTTCGAAAAGGACTGCATGGGTGGCCGGGGAACCGTATGCAATGATAAGATCAACGTCGGTGGCGATAAGTTTCCGCGCCGCATTGCTCAGGGCGATGGGATCCGGGAAGGGTCGCTGCAGGATGATCGTAAACTTCTCCCCGGAAGGCATTTCATTGTTGAGCGTTGTGACCAACTCCCGGTGGATTTCGTTGTAGTAGGGGACATTGCCGGACATGACCACCCCGATCCTGGTTTCCCCTGCCGATAAAGCCGGCAGATGAAAAATCAGAACAAAGGGCAGAAGAAATGTAAAAACCGCCGTAGAGCGAAACATCTTCTTGATTGTATCGATAAATACCAAAATTATATCCTGAATATATAAATTGCAGTCTACAGCCCTGGACGATCTCCTGGCTGCACTCGAATTGATGATACGGAAAAGACAAAAGCCCTAGTCCGGAAAAGGCGGGCTCTGTTCAGTACCCCTTTGAGAGGGGTATAAAAGCTTTTACAGCAGCAATTTATGTTTGAGTTGTCTGTTGAACGCATTACAATTTATATACTTATGAGTAAACCTTTCTTCCAAAAGCTCCAACCATTCGAGGAAAAGTGTCTTCACGAAATTATTTCCTGTTAAAAAAAAGAAATCGATTTTTAAGGCATTAATAATACTTCGTGAAACTGATCATCGAGCTGTAGAATTCACCGTCCTGCTGGTCATCAATCCTGTCGTTGTAGTTATTCGTCTGTAGCCTGATACCTATTTCCCAGTTGTTATTAAAAGTCTTGGTGCTTTCAATGGAAAAAAGTGTTTCTGATACTTTCAAGGGGGAAAAAGAGGCTATGGACACTGGTGTCTGCGCCATGGCGGCACCGGGTGCGAAGTCGCCTTTCGAGTCGGTATGGCTGATTTCAAAGGTGGTGGAAATATCTTTCCTGACCCTGAAATACAAGTTCAGGCCGTAGGTGTTTGCCGTGTCGGTATAACGATCTCCAGCTCCAAGATAGGGAAGATCCCCACCTGTTCCCAAGGCGTTCCATTTTCCGTACGCCAGGGTCTGTTCCAGATTGTTTTTCAGATGTACCCAGCTTGCAGTCAGATTGGTTTTCGGAGTGAGCAGAAACGACAGGCTGCCCAGGATCATATCCTGGCGGGTTTCCCTGTCCGCATTGTCGACAATGGTTGCCGGGTCGTTGTTGAGATAACGCACCTGTTGCCGTTCAGTTCTGGTGAGTTTGTAATCGAGATTGGCGGTTATCCAGGCCGCATATGTATAGGTCGCCAGCAGATGGATCTGATTGGATGAGTCGGGCTCGGTGTTTAAAGCAGGATCATCGTAATCGAGGTAATTGAAGGCTGCCTTCAGTTTCAGATTGGTGAATGGCCTGGTGTCAGCAGCCAGTTTGATGCTGTTGATGTCGGTGCGTTCAGGCAGGACCTGCCAGTCGTCGATATTTTTTCTCTCCAGGCTGATCAGCTCATAGGTCGACAAAAGGGTTACTTTTCGAAGTGGTTTGTATCTGGCCGAAATTGCAATTGAATCTTTTATTGATGAAACGGAATCTCTGACGGAAGGATAGATATTGGTGGTCGTCAGACCTTGAAGCGTTACCGAATCGGGATTGTCGGTTTCCAGCTCCTGATGCCGGTATTTGAGAAATAAATTAAGATCAGGGGCAGGAATCCAGATCAGGTCCATGGCCCCGTGCAGGGTGTCCGACTGGGCGCCGCTGTAATTATTCTTCTGGTTGCCGTGGCTTAAACTCGC